>JBBQAB010000025.1:0-12452 GCA_038198385.1 Propionibacteriales bacterium | reverse complement strand
TCGGTCGCGTCGAGGTGGAAGTAGCGGTCGAGCTGGGCCTGGTCCGGCTCGCCGGTGTACCGGCCGTAGCGGCGTTGCTGCTCCGCGGTGAGGACCCCCTCACCGGCCGGCCCGGGCGGCCCCGGATCGGGCACCCCCGGCTCGGCATGCACCGTGGTCAGCTCGTCCGCTCGGCTCCGGGGCTGGCGCGCCGGTACTGGTAGACGGTCTCGCGGCTGACCCCGAAGTCGCGGGCCAGCCTCGCCTTCGGGGTGCCATCGGCGACCCGCTGGCGCAGCTGCGCGACCTGCTGCGCGTTCAGCGCCGGGGCTCGGCCGCGGTAGGCGCCCCGCTGGCGGGCCAGGGCGATCCCCTCGCGCTGACGCTCCCGGATCAGCGAACGCTCGAACTCGGCGAACGCGCCCATCACCGACAGCAGCAACGTCGCCATCGCGGTGTCATCCCCGGTGAACGTCAGCTGCTCCTTTACGAACTGCACCCGCACCCCCCGGGCCGTGAGCGTGCGCACCAGCGCGCGCAGGTCGTCCAGGTTGCGGGCCAGGCGGTCCATCGAGTGCACCAGCACCGTGTCGCCGTCCCGGACGAACGCCAGCATCGCCTCCAGCTGCGGCCGGGCCGTGCTGCGGCCCGATGCGCTGTCGGTGAACGTCCGGTCCAGCGCCACACCGTCGAGCTGCCGACCAGGGTTCTGGTCCAGGCTGCTCACCCGGGTGTAGCCGACCCGCTGCCCGCTCGTGGAGCCCCCCCAGCCAGAAGTGTCAGGTTAGACCCTAGGACCCGCAGGACCAGGTGTCCATCAAGCCGAAGTCCCAGCCCTAACCTGACGCCCAAGACCGCACCTCCGCACGTCAGCCTGGGGTATACCCTGACCGACACCCCGCGACGGGCTGCCCTCAGCGCACGATCCTGCACCGTTGCTCATCAGACCCCGACTTGCTCCGCCCCGGAGCACGGCACATCACCGGACCGCCCCGCCGTCCGGGGGGTGCGACCAGCCGTCAGGTGGTGGTGATGGCGTCCACGACGGCGGTGGTGAGCCGCAGCTCGAGCGGGACCTCGTCGCCGATCTCGGGCGGGACCACCTTGGCGGGCAGGAAGAGCAGGCTCGACTGCATGTGGGGCGGCTCCAGGAACCAGCGCTTCCGGCCGCCGATCGTGTACGGGCTGAGCGCGAGCCCGGCCGCCTCCAGCGACCCGGTGGCCAGCGCGGTGGCCCGCTGCCGCAGCGTGCTGGCCGAGGACGGTGCCTCCATCCCCACCCCGTGCGAGGTGCCGCCGGCCATCACCACGATCCAGCCGTCGCTCGGGCAGACCCGCTGCCGGTAGCCGGCGCGCTCGCCCCGGAGCACCGGGTGCACGTCGAGCACGGTCGCCGTCGTCGAGCGGGTGGCCGGGTCGCCCAGCCAGAGCCGGGTGCCGACCCGCAGGCGTACGGGGACGGGCTCGGCTCCCGCGCCGCCCAGCTGTCGGGCCAGGGCGTACACCTCCTCGGCGGGCAGGTGCGAGAGCCAGAGCGGCCCGGCGGCCGCGTCCAGGGCGAGCCGACCCAGGCGCTCGGCCTCGGCGTAGCGGCCGTCGGCGAGCAGCGGCAGGTGGATGGTCCAGCCTTCGAAGCGCAGCCCGTCCAGCTGGCTGACCGCCGCGGCGAGGTCGTCGGGGTGGACGCCGTGCCGCCGCATCGAGGTCAGCACCTCGACCAGCACGCGCGGGCGCAGCCCCAGGTCGGACAGGGCGACCAGGTCGTCGAGCCGGGAGACGGTGGTGATGACCCGGGGGTCGCTGAGCAGGGCCCGGGCGGTCTCATCCCCGGCGTTCCAGGGGTAGAGGACGACGATGTCGCCGCGGAAGTCCTCACGAACCTGCGCGACCTCACCGGGCATCCCGACCGCGATGGTGTCGGCGCCCAGGGTCTGGGCCTCGGCGGCGAGGCGGGGCAGGCCGTAGCCGTACCCGTGGCCCTTGACCACGGGGACGATCGCCGGGGTCGCCCCGGCCACCGTGGCCAGGTGCTCACGCCAGCGCTCCCCGTCCAGGTGCAGCGTGACCCCGGTCATCGGGCCGCTCGCTCGGCGGGGGAGGTGCTCCGGTCCAACGTCGCTCCGGTCATGCGCACGAGGCTACCGGCGCTTCATGTAGAGGTCGAAGGCCTTGTAGAGCAGCGGGTTCAGGGGCAGGTCCCACTCGCCCAGATACTCCACGGCCTCGCCCCCGGTGCCGACCTTGAATTGGATCAGACCCAGGTGCGGGTCGTCGGCCTCCAGGCCCTCGGTGATCCCGCGCAGGTCGTAGACCGAGGCGCCGGCGGCCAGCGCGTCGGTGATCATCTGCCACTGGATGGCGTTGGAGCCGCGGACCTCCCGCTTGGCCGTGGTGCTGGCCCCGTAGGAATACCAGGCGTGCCGCCCGACCCGGACCCAGGTCGTGGTCGCAACCAGGTCGCCCTCGTGGTGGGCCAGGTAGAGCCGGATCCGGTCGGGGTCCTCGGCCCGCAGCGCGTCGAACATGGTCTCGAAGTAGGACAGCGGACGCGGCGTGAAGTGGTCCCGCTGAGCTGTCTCGACGTACGCCGTGTGGAAGGCGGCCAGGTCCTCCCGGGTGCCCTGGGTGACCTCGACCCCGAGCTTGGCCGCCTTCTTGATGTTGCGGCGCCACAGCTGGTTCATCCCGGCCAGCAGGCTCTCGGGGGTCTGCTCGTGCAGCGGCAGCTGAAAGACGAACCGCGGCTGGCCGGCGGCGAAGCCGTTCTCGTCCTCGGGCGGTCGCCAGCCGAGGTCGCGCAGGTCCTGCCGAAGCTGGGTGGCCGCGCGGTTGACGTGGTCGGGCACGGCTTCGCTGAGCCGGGTGATCCGCTCGTCGGCGATGGCGGCCTTGATCGTGTCCGCGCCCCAGCGGCGGGTGACCACCGGGGCCCCGATCCGGACCCCGAAGGCCCCGGCGGCGCGGACGTGGTCGGCCAGCGGGCGTAGCCAGGCGGCCAGGTCGCCGGACTCCCAGTCGATGACCGGGCCCTCGGGCAGGTAGGCCAGGTACTTCTTGAGCCGGGGCAGCTGGCGGTACAGGACGAGCCCGGCGCCCACCTGCTGGCCGCCCTCGTCGAACCAGCCCAGCGACTCGTGCCGCCACTCGCCCTTCACCTGTCCCCAGGCGGGCGTCTGCAGAAAGCTCACCGCGGGCTGGGAGGCGTTGAAGGCGGAGTGCTCGTCTGCTGTGATCGTGCGAACCGAGAAAGCCACGGGAAAGAATCTAGCCGCCCGGGGGCTCTGCGGCTCCATCCTCGCCCGCCCCGACCGGCGTCCGCCGGTGTGTCAGGCCGCTCCTTTACAGTGTGCGGATACCCCACAGAGAGCCTCACCCATGACCGCACCGCCGCTGAACCTCACCGACGACGAGCTCCGGGAGGGCCTGACCGCCTGCCTGGACGTCCCCCGCTGGGTCGAGGACGTGGTCGCCGCCGGGCCGTACGCCTCCGTCGCCGAGCTGGTCGACACGGCCCGCGACAAGGCGACCCCGCTCACCCCCGACGAGGTGGACCAGGCGATGGCCCACCACCCCCGGATCGGGGAGAAGGCCCGCGGCGAGGGTGTGGCCCAGTCGTTCGCGAAGGCCGAGCAGAGCGCCAGCCAGGACGAGGACCCCGAACTGGCGGCGGCGCTGCGCCAGGGCAACGCCGACTACGAGGCCCGCTTCAACCGCGTCTTCCTGATCCGGGCCGCCGGTCGTGGGCGGGCCGAGATCCTGGCCGAGCTCCGGCGCCGGCTAACGCTGCCCCCCGACGAGGAGATCGCCATCGTGGGCTCCGAGCTCGGAGACATCGCCGCCCTCCGGATCCCGCAGCTGTTCGCCCACCTCAACCAGCACTCCGGCTACGACGACCTCGAGGCGGCCCAGTGAGCGGCGGGTCAGGGAGCGGCGGGTCCGGGAGCGTGAGCGGCGAGCGGAGCCGGGTCACCACCCACGTGCTGGACGCGGTCAGCGGCCGACCGGCGGTCGGGGTGAGCGTGGTGCTGGAGCGCCGGGAGGACGCCTGGCGGCCGGTGGCCGAGGCGGTCACCGACGACGACGGTCGCATCGCCCACCTCGGTCCGGTCGACCTGGCGCCCGGGACCTACCGGATCACCTTCGACACCGCGGGCTACTTCGCCTCGACCGCGCAGACCGCGTTCTATCCCGAGGTGGTCATCGCCTTCACCCTGGCCGACGCGGAGGCGCATTACCACGTGCCGCTGCTGCTCAGCCCGTACGCCTTCTCGACCTACCGCGGGAGCTGAGAGCTCGCCCGCAGCGCCTCGCCGAGGCAGGCAAACGGTGGGGCGGGAAACGGGGGGGACCCGGAATAGGCATCCGCACAGGGGATGGGCCTGCCGCGCGGGGAACGCGAATCAGGCCGGATGCGTACGGCCTATCCCGGGCGTCTGGTTTGCCCGCTCCAACGGTACTGGACCGGCCCGGACGCCGCGGACGTGTGCCGCCGTGAGAGCGGGCTCGCGCAGCCCCATCAACAGCGCGAACAGCAGCTGCTCGGCTGCGGCGGTCTCGTCCCTGGCCCGGCTCGCCCCCCGCAGGGTCAGGGCCAGGGGTTCGTACCGGTCGGGGTCGACGAGCAGGAAGTCGGCGTCCTTGCCGAGGTCGAAGTTGCCGAACCGCTCGCCCTGGTCGAGAGACTGGGCCCCGGCCAGGGTCCCGAGATAGAGCAGCTCGGCGGGGTGCAGGGCGACGGAGTCCCCGTCGGGCTCGGACAGGTGCACCTTGTAGGTGTCGTTCAGGACCCGGGAGACCAGCCACTCGTCGCCCGCGCCCACATCGGTCCCGACCCCCACGTGCACCCCGGCGGCCACGGTCCGCCGCCAGGGCATCGTCCCGGAGCCCAGGAACTGCTGTGAGGTGGGGCAGTGGGCGACCGAGGTCCGCGTCTCGGCCATCCGGGCCAGCTCGGCCGGGGTGCAGTGCACCGCGTGGGCCAGGATCGTGCGTCGGCCCAGCAGGGTCTTGCCGCCGACCCGCGACCCGGGCCGGAAGCGCCCGTCGTAGGTGTCGAGATAGTCCTGCACCCCGTACGCCTCCCGGACCGCGGTGACCTCCCCGGTGCCGGGCCGGTTGTTCTCGCTCAGGTGGGTGTGGACGTGGACCCCGCGGCCGCGGACGTCGTCGTAGAGCTCACCCAGGTCGGCGAGCGTGCCCGGGGTGACCGAGAGGCTGAAGCGGGGACCACCGCCACCTGCAGCAGGGCGTACCGGGGGTCGGCGGCCGGCCCGTCGGCGTCACGGCCGTGCCAGCGGTCGATCTCGGCCGTGACCAGCTCCAGGGCTCGGTCCTCGCTGGTCAGCAGCGGTCCCGCGGCGGGGGGCCCGACGGTCTGGATGCCCCGGCCACCCACCATCCGGAGGCCGGCCTGGGCCGTGGCCGCGAAGAGGGCGTCCTGGGCCACGGGGAAGGCCGACCCGAAGACGACCGCGGCGGTGGTGCCGACCGCGACCCGGCGGTGCACGAAGTCCCGGGCCGCCTGGACGGCGAACACCGGGTCGGCGAAGCGGGCCTCGGCCGGGAAGATGCTGCGCTCCAGCCATTCCAGCAGCTGGCCGCCGCCGTACGCGTCGGTCTCGTAGGTCTGCGGGAAGTGCAGGTGGGTGTCGACGAAGCCGGGGAGGATGAAACCGGTCGCCACCTGCGGCCAGCCGGCCAGCTCGACCGGCAGTTCCCTGCGGTCCCCGACCCAGGCGACCGTGCCCGCTGCCGAGACGGCGAGCGCACCGTCGGGCAGCGAGACCAACAACGCGGCCGCCGTGGCCAGGTCGGCCGCTCCGGCCACGGGGAAGACGTGACCGGTGTAGACCGTCGGGGTCAGCGCTGGGCTCATACCAGCCCGGTGTAGCCGACCCAGGCCGGCCCGGCGTCGGGGGCGTCGTCCCAGGTGAAGTGATGCCTCTTGGGGGCGGAGAAGGTGATCTCGGCCATGAAGCCGAAGGCCTCCAGCACCGCCTTGCCCATCTCGAGCAGGGTCTGCTGCAGCGCCTTGGAGCAGTGCACCTCGGCGAACCGCTTGACCAGGATGGTCTTCACCCCGACGTTAGTGGCCTCCCCGTCGGCGTCGGTCGAGCTGAAGCGCCACTTCGCGGTCAGCGAGGTGGCCATCACCTGGTCGCTGGTCGGCGCCAGGGTCGTGTACGGGTCCTCGAGGAACCCGCCGAACTCCGAGCCGGTCGACGTGAGCAGGACCAGGTCCTTCAGGCCGCCGATGACCCAGACCTGCTGGTCCGCCCCGGTGCCCTCCACGGTCACCGCGCCGAGCCGGACCTCCCGGCCCTTCCGCAGCCAGGTGTGGTCGTGCTCGACGCCGTCGACCAGGGCCCGCTCCCAGCCGAACTCCTCGATCTCGACCCGGGCGCCGGTCACGGGCTCGATGTCGTTGACGTCGTGGGTGGCCAGGGCCAGGCCGTGGTTCTCGATCGAGACCAGGCCCTTCTCCTTGGCGACGGCGTAGGCCGTGTGCTTCTGGGTGTCGGTGGGCAGCACGTTGCCCTGGTCACCTTCGAGGTGGGCCGGGCTGACGTCGCCGCGCAGCGCACTGGAGACGTTGACGTCGTGGATCTCGTGCTGGGGGTGTCCCGGTCGATCCGGACGACGCGGTTTCGGCTTTGCCGTACCGGTTGGCGCCCAGGACGATGGCCATGGCGGTCTCCCTTGAAGACGGTCGGGCGTGCACGGTGATGGGCTCGCCGGGTCGGACGAGCTGCCCCGATCATAGGAAGCCGGCGTTACGGCCCACGACGACCCTGAGCGACCGGGTAACGATCCCAGGTCCGCTGCGCAGCCGTGCCCACGCCGGTAGGCTGATGCTGGCTCGGGGACCCGCCGTCACACCAAAGGGTGTCGTCCCATGAGCACACGACTTGCGACCTCCGCCGTCACCACCGCGCTGACCGTGTCGGCCCTGTCTTTCCTGCTCAGCGGCTGCGGCCCGGGCCCGTTGTCCAGCGCGGCGCCCCGCCCGACCGTCTCCGCCACCGTGTCCTCTGCCGCCGCCCCCTCGGGCTCGCCGTCCGCGTCGACCTCACCGCCGCGGGCCTCCCGGAAGCCCACCGCCCAGAAGCCCACCGCCCAGAAAAGGGGCGCGGCCGACCTGAACCGGGCGCTGCTGGGGGTGCGGGAGGTGCCGTCCGGCTTCGCGGTGAGCGACTCGTCCTCGGGCACGGTGGGGGCCGAGGTCAGCTCCTACCGGCGCAGCTGCGCGGCGCTGGTGCGGTTGCTGAACACCGATCGGGTGCCCGGCTCGCGAACCGAGGCCGACGTGGCGTACGCGGGGACGAAGACCGGCGCGGCGCTGCAGCAGTCGGTGGACGCGCTGGGGTCGAAAGCTGCGGCCCGGGCGACCGTCGAGTCCTACCGCACCGCCTTGCGCGGTTGCGGGGAGGTCAGCCTGTCCATGGGGCCGGCCGGAACCACCCCCGTGCTGGTCGAACCCCTGTCCTTCCGCGGCGTGGAACGGACGCAGGCGGCCCGGTTCACCGTCACCCAGGGCCCGCTGGCGGGCTTCCAGCTCATCCGCTCCGTCAGCCAGGCCGAGGACCTGGTGGTCGGGGCGACCTACCTCGGCGTGCACACCGCCGACGCGGAGGCGATCACCGCCAAGGCGGTCCGCAAGGTCGAGACCACGCTGGGGGAGGCGTCGCGCGCCTGAGCGAGCGGCGGGTTCGCTCAGGGCTGGAGCAGCCGCCAGATTCGGTCTCGCGACAGCGGGAGCTCACAGGGCCGCACCCCGATCGCGTCTGCCACGGCATTGGCCAGGGCGGGCGCGACCGGGTTGTAGGGCGACTCGCTCATCGACTTCGCCCCGTACGGGCCCAGGTCGTCAGACGTCGCGGCGAACAGCACCTCGGTTTCGGGCACGTCCGCGAGCTGGGGGATGTGGTAGCTCCGGAACACCGAGGTGGTCACCCGCCCGTCCTCGAGGATGAGCTCCTCGTAGAGCGCGCTGCCCAGGGCCTGGGCGACCCCGCCCTCGATCTGCCCGCGGCACTGGGCCGGGTTCAGCACCACTCCGGCGTCGGCGGCGTGCACGGACTGCAGGATCGCCACCTCGCCGGTGTCGGTGTTCACCGCCGCCCGGAAGCCCTGGACGTTGAAGGCCAGCGACCGCACGGCCCCGTCGGCCACTCCCTCGGCGGTCAGGGTCGCGTCCGGTCCGAGCACGGTCGCGTAGTCGAGCTCGTGGTCGCCGGCGGTCAGCCCCCCGGATCCGGTCGACCACGCCGTGGGCTCGGTCCCGGTGACCGCGGCCGCGCGTTCCTGCAGAGCGGTGCGGAGAGCCTCGGCGGCGACGAGGACCGCCCGCCCGGCCACCACGGTCCCGGTGGAGCCGAAGGCCCCGGTGTCGTGGGTGACCGCGTCGGTGTCTGAGGAGACCACGGCGACGGCCCCCGCCGCCACCCCCAGTGTGGAGGCGATGATCTGGCTGTGGACGGTGGTGCTTCCGTTGCCGAAGTCGGCCGTTCCCACGTGCAGAGTGAGGCGGCCGGCGGCGTCGACCGTGAGCCGGGCGTGGGCCGGGTGGCCGCGGGGCGGCACGGTGGCGATCATGGCCATGCCCACGCCCTGCCCGACCCGCCAGGTCGGGCCCTCCGGGGCCGCGACCCCGTTGCCCCGGCGCAGCGCCTGCTCGGTCAGGTCCAGGCACTGGTCGAGCCCGTAGGACCCGAAGACCAGGTCGTCACCCTCCACGTGGGTGACCACCAGTGGGTCGCCGGGCCGAACGACGTTGCGGCGGCGCAGCTCGACCGGGTCCAGGCCCAGCCGGGTGGCCAGCTCGTCCACCGCACTCTCCAGGGCGAAGATCACCTGACCCAGCCCGTAGCCCCGGAACGCGCCCGAGGGCAGGTTGTTGGTGTAGACGGCGGCGGCGTCCACCCGCTTGTTGGCCACGTCGTAGATTGCCACCGACTCCGAACAGCCGTGGAACATCACCCCGTTCGCGTGGTTCCCGTACGCCCCGGTGTCGGAGAGCACGTCGATCCCCAGGGCGGTGATCCGGCCGTCCCGGGTGCCGCCCAGGGTCACCGACACCCGGAACGGGTGCCGGCACGGGCCGAGGATGAAGTCGTCGCTCCGGGTCATCTCGTACTGCACCGGCCGGCCGGTGGCCAGCACGGCCATCGCCACCAGGTCCTCGGTGAGGATCTCCTGCTTGCCGCCGAAGCCGCCGCCGACCCGGGCGGTGAGGACCCGTACGCGGTCGGGGGGTAGGTCGAAGAGCCGGGCGATCTCGTCCCGGACCAGGAACGGCACCTGGGTGCTGGTCCGCAGCACCAGCCGCCCCTCCTCGTCGGTCCAGCCGATGGTGGCGTGGGTCTCGAGCGCCGTGTGGGCGACCCGCTGGGTCCGCCAAGTGCCGGTCACCACCTCGTCCGCCTCGGCCAGCCCGGCGGCCAGGTCGCCGTACTCGCCGTGCATCTCCGCAGCCACGTTCCGGGCCGGGTTGGCGATCCGCGCGGCGACCGCGTCCTTCTCGCCGTGCAGGGCGGGGGTGCCCGGGTCGCGGGCACGCTCCGGGTCGACGTTGGCGGGCAGCTCGTGGTAGGTCACCGCGATCGCCCGGCACGCCTCCTCGGCTGCGCCCAGGGTCTCGGCGACGACGGCGGCGACCCGCTGACCGCAGAACCGGAGCACGGTGTCCAGGACCAGGGTGTCGTCGGGGTCGTCCAGCCGGCTGGCGTGCCGGGCGGTGGAGAACGGCACGGCCGGGGCGTCGGCGTGGGTCAGGACGCGCACCACCCCGGGGACCGCCTGGGCTGCGGTGGTGTCGATCGACTCGACAACGGCATGGGCGTGGGGGCTGCCCAGGACGGCCACGTGCAGCAGACCGGGAACGGCCAGGTCCAGCGTGTACGGCTCCCGCCCGCTCACCACCCGTCGACCCGCCGGGGCCCCGACCGGCTTGCCGACCCCGGACCCGCAGGCCGGGGTCGACCGGACGCCGGTGATGGCGTCGCGGATGGAGCGGTAGCCGGTGCACCGGCAGAGGTTGCCCTTCAGCAGCCGGGGCAGGTCGGCCAGGTCCGCGGCCGAGAAGGTGCTGGCCGTGACGACCATCCCGGGCGTGCAGAAGCCGCACTGGAAACCCGCCTCGCGGACGAAGCCCTTCTGCAGCGGGCTCAGCGCGTCGGGGGTGCCCAGCCCGGCCACGGTCGTGACCCGGCGGCCGTCGGCCCGGGCTGCGGGATAGAGGCAGGAGTGCACGGGGACCTCGTTGACCAGCACCGTGCAGGCCCCGCAGTCACCGGCGTCACAGCCCTTCTTGACCTCGAAGTGGGCCCTCTCGCGCAGGAACGTGCGGAGGCACTGACCCGGGCGGGGCTCGCCCTCGACGGGGGCCTCGTTGACGGTGAAGCTCACGCGGACCTCGGTACGGGGGTGGACAGCTCGGTCCGGATCTCCTCGGCCAGCAGCCGGCTGACCGCGTGGCGCCAGTCGGCCGCCCCGTGTGGGTCGGTCCACCAGGCCTCGATCCGGTCGACATCGGCGGCGAGCTCGGCGGCCTCGGGCACGCCCGGGTAGCGCAGCTGCACGGGGTGGGTGGTGGCCGCGGTGACGGTGAGGACGAACGCCCCGTCGCGGTCCCGGCGACCGATGACCAGGCTGCCGGACCGGCCCAGCGGCGACAGGGCGATCTTGCGGTACGCCGTCCGGCCGGCCAGGGCCTCCGCCCCGATCTCCACCGCGCGGACCACGTCACCGGGAGCGAGCCCGTTGGTGCCGTCCCCGGTGACCAGGTCGGCCACCGGGACCCGGCTGTCGCTCCCGTCGACGTGCCAGAGCACCACGTTGGCGTCCAGACCGGCAGCCAGGCTGGTCATCGGTCCGGCGGGCAGCGAGGTGGCGATGTTGCCGCCGACCGTGGCCACGTTCCAGACCTTGAAGGAGCCGACCAGGGCCGTGCAGGCCTGGTGGAACAGCGGGGCGCAGGCCCAGGTGTGCCGACGGGAGAGGGTGGAGACCGTCCGCAGGGTGCAGGTCGCGCCCAGGCGCAGCGAGCCGTCGTCACCGTGCTCCACCTCGGGCCAGCCGAGGGTGCCGAGGTCGACCAGACGGGCGAGGTGGGGCTGCGGCTCGGAGAAGAGCCACGACCCGCCGGCCAGCACGGCGGTCGCCCCGCCGACGTCGGCCAGGTCGGCGCGGCTGCGGGCAGGACGAAGCTCGGTCACGGTGTGCAGATCCAACGACGTCCTCCTCCCGGTCGCACCAGGATGCCCCCGGCCCACAACGTCATTGAACCCAGACGAGATGACGGAGGTGTAAAGCCCGCCCTGAGAACGCGACGCCAGTGACAGCGCACCTCGGCCGGCCCCGCGGGGAGCGGCACTCAGGCGACGCACTGGCGTCCGTTTTTCAGGGTGAGCTCAGGCCGACGGGGGCGCCCACCCGCTCGCGGCGGACCCGGGCGGGCCGCGAGGCGACCAGCACCCCGGTGACCACCGCCCCGCCGGCGACCAGCTCGAGCAGGTCGACCAGCTCGTGGAAGGCCAGCCAGGAGGTCAGCACCCCCACGACCGGGACCAGCATCGAGAAGGGGGCCACCAGGCTGGACGGGTGCCGGGCCAGCAGGGAGTTCCACAGGCCGTAGCCGACCAGGGTGGCCACGAGGATGATGTAGAGCAGACCCAGGTTCGAGGGCAGTGCCTCCCGGGTCAGCGCCGTCACGAGGGCCTGCCGCACCCGGTCGGGGCCCTCGACCAGCAGCGACAGGGCGAGCATCGGGACCGGGGGGACGATCGAGAGCCACAGGGTGAAGTGGAACGGGTTGGGGGCCTGGGCCTGACGGCTGCAAACGTTGCCGAAGGCCCAGCCCAGCGCGGCGCACAGGGTCAGGATGACGGGCAGCAGCGCCGCGACCTGAGCCCGGTGGACCGCGATCGCACCCAGGCCGAGAACGGCGACGGCGACCCCGGCCAGCTGGCGGGCGCTCAGTCGCTCGCGCATCCAGAACCCGGCGATCAGCACCGTGAACGGGGCGGACGCCTGCAGAACCAGCGAGGCCAGCCCCGACGGCATCCCGGCAGCCATGCCCACGTAGAGGAACGAGAACTGCAGCAGGCAGATGCCGACCCCGGCCCCCAGGAGCCAGCGCCATCTCACCGCCGGCCGCGGGACAAGCAGCAGGGTCGGCACGGCGATGAGCGTGAACCGCAGGCAGGCCAGCAGCAGCGGAGGATAGTGCTGGAGCGCGATCGCCGTGGCCGGGAAGTTGACCCCCCAGCAGACGGCGACGAGCAGGGCCAGGAGGCGGTCACGGGGAGGCACGGGTCCATGCTCGCCGTCATCACCTTGAAGCACAATCGGATTGAGATGAAGTGTCTGTGTAGCATCTCTTCAATGATAAGTCTGGACGTGGGCCAGCTCGCCCTGCTGCGCGAGCTGGCCGACCGGGGCTCGGTGACCGCGGTGGCCGAGGCGACCGGGCG
>JBBQAB010000024.1:0-5757 GCA_038198385.1 Propionibacteriales bacterium | reverse complement strand
CGAGCACCATCGGGCGGCCCGGGACCTCGGCCGACCACCCGCCCGGGCAGTCCAGGGCCGCCCACACCAGTGCCGGGTCCGGCCCGGCCGGGGTCCATACGGCCGCCACCCGACCCTCGCCCACCGGCCCCGGGTCCCGGGGCGACCTTCCTGGTGCTGGCCAAGGCTCCGGTTGCTGGCGCGGTCAAGACCCGTCTGACCCCGGCGTTCAGCGACCACGAGGCGGCTGCGCTGGCTGCGGCGGCCCTGCTCGACACCCTGGACGCCGTGCTGGAGGCGGCGGCGGGGCCCAGCGACCACCCGACGCCGACCCCGGTGGTCGCGCTGAGTGGCGACCTCGACCAGGCGGCCGCCACCGAGGCGGTCCAGACGTCGCTGGCCCGCTTCGTGGTCCTGCCCCAGCAGGGGGAGTGCCTGGGGGCCCGGATCGCGCACGCGCACCGCGACGCGGCCGGTGAGTTCGGCGCGACGGTCCAGATCGGGATGGACACCCCGCAGGTCTCCGCCACCTCCCTGCGACAGGTCGCGACCCGGGTGGTCGCCGACGACGGCCCCGACGCCGTGCTGGGCCTGGCCGACGACGGCGGCTGGTGGCTGCTGGCCCTCCGGCGGGCCGGCGACGCCCGTTTCGTCGCCCGGGTGGCCACATCGACCCCCGAGACCGGGTCGCTGACCCTGGCCGCGCTGGAGCGCGCCGGACTGCGGGTGGAGCTCACGGATCCGCTCCGCGACGTGGACGAGCCGGAGGACGTGGTCGACGTGGCCGCTGCCGCCGCCGGGTCCCGCTTCGCCGCTCTGGCCGCCACGCTGGGGCCGCGGACGGTTGCCCTGCGATGACGGACCCGACCCCGGTCTTCGACTCAGGCTTCGTCGAGGGTGGGGGCCAGATGCACACCCGGACCGGGGAGGTGTGGGACATGCCGGTCCCGGTCTGGAAGGCCGAAGCCGGACTCGGCGACCAGGCCCTGCTCGCCCGCTGCCTGGGAGCGACCCTGGACGTGGGCTGCGGGCCGGGACGGATGACCGCAGCGCTGTCGGAGCGCGGCGTGCCCGCTCTCGGGTTAGACGTGTCGCCTCTCGCTGTCGCCATGACCCGTTCCCGCGGCGCGTCGGCGCTGCGTCGCGACATCTTCGCCGAGTCCCCGCGCGAGCACCGCTGGGACCACGTGCTGCTGGTGGACGGCAACATCGGGATCGGCGGCGACCCGATCCGACTGCTCTGGCGCTGTCGCCAGCTCATCACCCGGTACGGCTCGGTCCTCGCCGACGTGGGTCCGCCGGAGCGGGGGCTCACCGTCACGACGGCCCGGCTGGTGGGGCAGTCGGGGCCGGGGGTCTGGTTCCCCTGGGCGTTCCTCGGCCTGCAGGCTCTCCCGGTGGTGGCCGCCGCCGCTGGCCTGAGGGTGGGCACGGTCTGGCGGGCCGACGGTCCTGAGGAGCGCTGGCAGGTCGAGCTGCGCCCGACCTCGAGCTGGGACCCGCCGGGGTCGCCCGGGTGGGACGCGTCGGGGCCGGAGTCGGTCGGGCACGCCGGTTAGGCTCGTTCCCAGCGCGTCGCCGTCGGCTGTCGGCGCCGCGTGGGCAGAGATCCCCGTCCGGGGGCGCTCACCCGGCCCAGCCGGTGGGCGTCTCACAGCGGCCCTGAGCAGAAGCGGACACCAGTGAAGATCTTCAGCAACCTGAACCTGAACGGGCCGACCCCGCCTCGGGTCCAGCCCACCCTGGGCGAGTGGGGGCCGACCCGCGTGCCCACCACGCGGCAGAAGCGTCGGATGAGGATCTGGGTCGGACTCGCCCTGCTCGCGGCGATGATCGCGGTCTTTCTCCTGGGCTGGTTCGTCTACCACGCCATGACCGGCAGCTGGAGCTTCGGCATCGGGTCCTGAGCCGGCGGTCCTGAGCCGGCGGTCAGAGCCGGCGGTCAGAGCCGGCGGGTTGGCGCACGCCTTGGTCGCCGGTCCGAGGACCTCACCCCTCGGTGGGCTCCCCGCGGGTGGCGATCTCCCCCGCCGCGTCAGGCCCTCGGTCGAGCAGGACCCGGAACGCGTCGGCCCCGGTCAGGACTGGCACCGCCAGCGCGACGGCCTTGTCGTACTTCGACCCGGGCGCCTCCCCCACGACCACGAACGAGGTCTTCTTGGAGACCGACCCGGCCACCTTCCCGCCGCGGTCGGTGATCGCCGCCGCCGCAGAGTCCCGGGTGAAACCGTCCAGGGCTCCCGTCACCACCATCGACAGTCCGGCCAGGGTCTGGTCCCGCCGCTCCTTGGGCTCGTCCCGCATCAGACACCCGGCCGCCCGCCACTTGCGGACGATCTCGGTGTGCCAGTCCACGAGGAACCACTCGATGATCGCGGTGACCAGGGTCGGGCCGATGCCCTCGACCTCGGCCAGCTGCTCGGGGGTCGCGGTCGCGAGCGCGTCGATGTCGCCGAACGCGGCCGCGACGTCGGGGGCCACGCCCTTGCCGATGTGACGGATGGACAGGGCGACGAGGAACTTGTCGAGCGGCCGGCTCTTGGCCACCTCCAGGTTGGCCAGCAGCTTGCGGCCGTTCGCCGAGAGTGCGCCGTTCTTGGTCGTGAAGAACCCGGCCCGGGCCAGCTGGTCCTCGGTGAGGTCGAACAGGTCACCCTCGTCGACCAGCAGCCCGGCCTCCAGCAGGGCCTGCCCCGCCTGGTAGCCCAGCATCTCGATGTCCAGGGCCTGCCGGCTGGCCAGATGAAACAGCCGCTCCCGCAGCTGGGCCGGGCAGGATCGGGTGTTGGGGCAGCGCAGGTCGGCGTCCCCTTCCTTCTCCGGGGCCAGGACCGTGCCGCAGGCGGGGCAGTGGGTCGGCATCTCGAACGCCCGTTCCGTGCCGTCACGCAGGTCGACGACCGGACCCACGATCTCGGGGATGACGTCGCCCGCCTTCCGCAGCACCACAGTGTCCCCGATCAGCACCCCTTTGCGGACCACCTCGCTGGCGTTGTGCAGCGTGGCCATGCCCACCGTCGACCCGGCCACCTGGACCGGTTCCATCAGGCCGAAGGGTGTGACCCGACCCGTCCGGCCCACGTTGACCTGGATGTCGAGGAGCCGGGTGGTGACCTCCTCCGGCGGGTACTTGAAGGCGATGGCCCAGCGGGGGGCCCTCGAGGTCGAGCCGAGCTGGTCCTGGACGGCCCGCTCGTCCAGCTTGACGACCACGCCGTCGATCTCGTGCTCCACGGAGTGCCGCTCCGCGCCGAACTTCTCGATGTAGCTCCAGACCTCACCGAGGTCGTGGGCCAGCTGCCGGTGCGGGCTGACTGGGAGACCCCAGCGGCCCAGGGCGGCGTACGCGTCGGAGAGCCGGTCGGCCCGGAACCCGTCCAGCACGCCCACCCCGTGGCTGACGAACCCCAGCTTGCGGGAGGCGGTGACCCGGGGGTCCTTCTGACGCAGGGTGCCGGCGGCCGCGTTCCGCGGGTTGGCGAACGGGGCCCGGCCGTCGGCGACCAGGGTCTCGTTGAGGGCCCCGAAGTCGGCCACCCCGAAGAACACCTCGCCGCGGACCTCGAGCAGGGCGGGCACGTCCGGTCCCGCGAGCCGCTGGGGGATGACCGCGATGGTTCGGACGTTGGCCGTCACGTCCTCCCCCACCCGGCCGTCGCCCCGGGTGGCGGCGCTGACCAGTCGCCCGGACTCGTAGACCAGGTCCAGGGCCAGTCCGTCGACCTTGAGCTCGCACAGGTAGCCGGACTGCTCCAGCCGCTTCTCCCCGAGCTCCCTGACCGCCCGTTCGGACCACTTCTGCAGCTCCTCGCGGGTGAAGGCGTTGTCCAGGCTCAGCAGGCGCTGCCGGTGCTCGACCGGAGCGAAGGTTGTCGAGGGCGGCCCCCCGACCTGCTGCGTCGGTGAGTCCGGGGTCCGCAGGGCCGGGAACTCCGCCTCGAGTGCGTTCAGCTCGCCCATCGCGGCGTCGAACTCCCCGTCGGAGATGGTCGGGGCGTCCAGCACGTGATAGCGCCAGCGGGCGTCGTTGAGGCGGTCGGTGAGGTCGGCGTGCCGCCGGCTCGCGGCTGGGTCCGGGGCGGGTGGTCCGGTCAGGTCCTCGGCCGAGACCGGCGCGAGGCTGGGACCGGGGTCTTGGTCGTGAGCCACATCGAACACAGTAGCGAGGACCACCGACAGAAGCTGGGGCCTGACCACCGGTCAGCGAGGTCCTCGGCCCGGCAAGGGTATGTCGGAGCCCGCTGTAGCTGTCCGGGCGCCAGCTCGACGGGTTGTTCCAGGACTGGCTCTACGACGCGGAGCGGCCGACCGGGTACTGACGCGGCCCCCGGAGGTCCGCGACGTCGGGGACGTCCCGCACCTGAGGGGCGTGACCGCCTCAGGCTGCGGACCAGGGGCGTGGCCGCCTCAGGATGCGGTCGAGGGCCGGGCCGCCGCCTCGGGCTGGTGACGCCAGGAGTAGGAGCAGAAGGTGGTCACGGTGCAAAGGTAGAGAACCCCCACGAACACGTGCGCACCCTTGACTTCGGCAAACCCGAGACCCATCTGCACCCCGGCCAGCAGGACGAGCGTCAGCGGAAGATAGAACGCCCACGGGGGGCCGCCCGCCCGCTTGAACCCGTAACCCAGCACCGTGGAGATGACGGCCAGGACGAGCACCGCGAACGCGTTGGTGGCGTGGGCGACGAGCAACGGCTTGATGTCGTCCAGGTAGCCCGAGCCGAGCCCAGCCTGCGCGACGGCGAAGGCGAAGAACAGGGTCGAGACGACCCGGAGCTGCTTGATCTGGACGTGGTTCTTGACGGTCGAAGTCTGTGGGGTCGGCACGCCGACATTCTGCCGTACGGCGCGGGCTCGGCCTCAGTCCGCCAGCTGGTCGGTGACGATGTCGGCCGCGGACCGCAGGGTCCGCATGGCCTGGACGGCCTGCTGGGGTGTCGCGCCGGCGAGCCCGCAGCTCGGGGTCAGCACGATGCGGGAGGATGCCTCCGGCTCGAGCCCCAGAGTTCGCAGCGGGGCCAGCGTGCGACGGGCTACCTCGTCGGCACCCATCCCCGGCCCGGCCGGGAGGGCGCGCAGGGCGCCCATCCCCACCCAGAGCCCGTCCTCCAGAGCGGGCCCGAGCTTGTCCCAGGTGGCGGAGGCGACCCGGTCGAGATCGACCGAGAACCCCCGGACTCCGGCCCGCCGCAGCACCTCCACCGGGATCCCCGCGGCGCAGCAGTGCACGACCACCGGGATGTCACCCGCATCGCTGACGCGCTCGACCACCTCCGCCACCGCGGCGCTGGCCTCGGGCAGGTCGACCGCGCGGTGCCGGGAGAAGCCGCTGGCCGTGGGGACGCTCCCGGACATGACCGCGGGCAGCAGCGGCTCGTCGAGCTGCAGGACCAGGCGTAGGTCGGGCAGCCGACGGGTCAGCTCCGCGAGAAGGTCGCGGGTCCCCTCGGCCAGCGACTGGGCCAGGTCCCGACGTCCTCCGTGGTCGGCCAGCATCTTGTCCCCGCGCGGACGCTCCAGCATGGCGGCCAGCGTCCACGGTCCGGCGACCGAGACCTTGAACCGACCCGCGTAGCCCTGGGCGTGCTCCTCCAGCAGGTCGAGATCGGTGCGCAGGGTCGACCGGGCCAGCCTGTGGTCGCGGCCGGACGCGTCGGTGAGCCGCCAGCCCGCAGGCTGCAGGTCCAGCGACAACCCGGCCAGCAGCGCCGTGGAGCGCCCGACCAGGCCCGAGGGAGCACCTCGGGCGGGGAGCTCGGGCAGGTAGGGCAGGTCGGG
>JBBQAB010000023.1:0-9518 GCA_038198385.1 Propionibacteriales bacterium | reverse complement strand
AGGCGCTCCGCCTGCAGCTCCTCGACCACGCCGGGCCAGACGCCGCATCCGTCGGCCCGGACACCGTGCTCCACGCCGGCGGTGAAGAGCACCTGGTGCCCGACGCAGATGGCCAGGGTGGGCAGCTTCGCGGCCCGCCGGCCAGCGATCAGCCACTGTCCGCCCACGGCGGTGAGCCCGGCCATGCACGCGGCGTACGCGCCCACCCCCGGGACGACCAGCCCGTCGGCGGCCCGCGCCACCGCGAGGTCGTCGGTCACGGTGACCCGGACGCCGGTCCGCGCGACCGCCCGCTCGGCCGAGCGCAGGTTGCCCGACCCGTAGTCGAGGACCACGACCTGCAGCTCCGCCGTCGTACGGCTCACAGCGCGCCCTTGGTGCTGGGCACGCCCTCCACCCGGGGGTCCAGGGCGACAGCGTCGCGCAGGGCCCGGGCCAGGGCCTTGAACTGCGCCTCGATGATGTGGTGCGGGTCGCGACCGGCCAGCACCCGTACGTGCAGGCAGAGGTGGGCGTGGAAGGCCAGCGTCTCCATCACGTGCCGGGTGAGCGAGCCGGTGTAGGCCACGCTCGGGGTGCCGTCCGGCGCGCTGGCGCCGCCGCCGATCCGTACGAACTCCTGACCCGCCGGCTCCCCACTGTGCACGCAGTAGGGCCGCCCGGACACGTCGACCACGGCCTGGGCCAGTGCCTCGTCGAGGGGGACCAGCGCGTCACCGAAGCGGCGGATGCCGCTCTTGTCGCCCAGCGCCTGCCGGATCGCCTGGCCGATCACGATGGCGGTGTCCTCGACCGTGTGGTGGGCGTCGATGTAGTGGTCCCCGGTGCTGGCGACCTCGAGGTCGAACAGAGCGTGCTTGGTCAGCGCGTTCAGCATGTGGTCGTAGAAGCCGACGCCGGTCGAGATGGCGGCCCGGCCGGTCCCGTCGAGGTTGAGCGTGACGGACACGCTCGACTCCGAGGTGGCCCGCTCGATGGTCGCGGTCCGTGGCTGTGTGGTCATGACACCTTCGTTCGAGTCGTGGTCCGGCACGTGGCGGTCAGGCACGTCGTGGTCAGGCACGTCGTGGTCAGGCACGTCGTGGTCCGGCCGGGGTGTGGAGGACCTCGGTCAGGGCCTGGCGGAAGGCGGCCATCTCGGCCCCGGTCCCGGCAGAGACACGCAGCCAGCCCTCCGGACCGACCACCCGGATCAGCACCCCCCGGTCCAGCAGACCCTGCCAGACCCCCTGGCGGTCCGCGAACCGGCCGAAGAGCACGAAGTTGGCGTCCGAGTCGGCGACGGTCAGCCCCTGGTCACGGAGCCAGGCGGCGACGTCGTCCCGGGCCGTCCGCAGCTCGGCCACCGCGGCCAGCATCTCGGGGGCGTGGGCCAGGGCCACCCGGGCCACGGCCTGGGTGACTGCGGACAGGTGGTAGGGCAGCCGGACGATCCGCAGCGCGTCGACGAAGGCCGGAGCCGCGGCCAGATAGCCGAGGCGGCCGCCGGCGAAGGCGAAGGCCTTGGACATCGTCCGGCTCACCGCGAGCCGCGGGTGGGTCGGCAGCAGCTCCAGCGCACTCGGGGTCCCGGCCCGGGCGAACTCCTGGTAGGCCTCGTCCACCACGACCACCCCTGGGGCCACGGCACAGATGGCCGCCACCGTCTCCAGGCTCACCGCCGTCCCGGTCGGGTTGTTCGGGCTGGTCACGAAGACCACGGCGGGCTGCTCGGCGCGCACCGCCGCCACCGCCTCATCGGCGTCGATGGTGAAGTCGTCGCGGCGGGGGAAGGTGACCCAGCCGGAGTGGGTGTCGCGGGCGTACTCGGGGTACATCGAGTAGGTCGGCGCGAAGGACAGGACGGTCCGACCGGGTCCGGCGAAGGCCTGCAGGATGTGCAGCATCACCTCGTTGCTGCCGTTGGCCGCCCAGATCTGGTCGGCGGTCAGCCCGTGACCCAGGTAGGAGGCCAGGTCGGACCGCAGCGCCACCGCGTCCCGCTCCGGGTAGCGGTTCATCGTCCGGGCCGCCCCGGCCACGGCGGTGGCAATCTCAGCCACCACCTGCTCACTGGGGGCGTACGGGTTCTCGTTCACGTTCAGCAGCACCGGGACGTCGATCTGGGGGGCGCCGTAGGGTACCTCGCCGACCAGCTCGGGGCGCAGCGGAAGGTCGGTCAGCGACGGGTGGGCCGTGCCCGTCCCGGCCCTGGTGAGGGGCGGGGTGGAGGTCGGAGTGCCGGTCGTGATGTCGCTGGGGGCGCTCATCGCGGGAACCGCCGGCTGACCGCGGCCGCGTGGCCGGGCAGGTCCTCGGCCTGCGCGAAGACCTCGACGTGCGCCGCCACCTCGGCCAGGGCGTCGCGGGAGTAGTGAATGACGTTGACCGCCTTGAGGAAGCTCTTCACGTTCAGGCCCGAGGAGTGGCAGGCACAGCCGGCGGTCGGCAGCACGTGGGTGGAGCCGGCGCTGTAGTCCCCCAGCGAGACCGGTGACCAGGCGCCGACGAAGATCGCGCCGGCGTTCGTGATCTGCTCGGCGTCGGCCTCGGCCTGGGCGGTCTGGATCTCCAGGTGCTCCGCGGCGTAGGCGTTGACCACGTCCAGGCCCTGGGCGATGTCGTCGACCAGCACCACCGCCGACTGGCGTCCGCGGAGCGCGATGGTGACGCGCTCCAGGTGCTTGGTCTGGGCCAGCTGGACCTCCAGCTCGGCCCGCACGGCCTGGGCCAGGTCGGTCGAGTCGGTGACCAGCACGGCGGCGGCCAGCGGGTCGTGCTCGGCCTGGCTGATCAGGTCGGCGGTCACGTGCACCGGGTCGGCGGTCTCGTCGGCCAGAACGGCGATCTCGGTCGGACCAGCCTCGGAGTCGATGTTCACCCGGCCCTTGAGGAGCCGTTTGGCGGCCACGACGTAGATGTTGCCCGGTCCGGTGATCAGGTCGACACGGGGACACAGACCCTCGACCCCGTACGCGAACATGGCCACGGCCTGGGCCCCGCCGACCGCGTACACCTCGTCGACGCCGAGCAGGTGGCACAGGGCCAGGATGCTGGGGTGCGGCAGGCCGCCGAACGCGCGCTGGGGCGGGGAGGCGAGGGCCAGCGAGGCGACGCCGGCGACCTGGGCCGGGACGGCGTTCATGATCACGCTGGAAGCCAGCGGGGCCAGCCCGCCGGGCACGTAGAGGCCCACCCGGTGGACCGGGATCATCCGCTGGCTGACCCGGGCGCCCTCCGCGACCGTGACGTCGGTCCGGGTGCTGCCCAGCTCGGCCTGGCTGACCAGGCGGCGCCGGGCGATGGAGACCTCGAAGGCGGCCCGCAGCGCGGGGTCCAGCCGTTCCGCCGCGGCGGCCAGCTCGACGGCCGGGACCCGGAAGTGCTCGGGGACGACCCGGTCGAAGGTCTCGCTGTACTGGGTGAGTGCGGCCACCCCGCGGGCGGCGACGTCGTCGCAGATCGGCCGCACCACGTCGACCGCGGCGGCCACGTCGAAGTCGGCGCGCGGGACGATGGCGGCGTAGTCCAGGGACTCGCCAGCCTGGAGCCGGCCACGGAGGTCGATGGTTCGAAGCACGCGCCGAGTCTACGGATGCTCGCCGACGGACCCGATGAATATCTCAGCCGGGCTGGGTCGGTAGAGGTACTAGAGTCCCGTCTGGCCCGTGAGAAGGAGCGACACCATGCAGAAGATCACCCCGTGCCTGTGGTTCGACGACAACGCCGAGGAGGCCCTCGACCTCTACACCTCGCTGTTCACCGAGCACGTCGTGACCGGCCTGACCCGCTACGGCGAGGGGGGCCCCGGGCCTGCGGGGCAGGTCCTCACCGCCGAGGTACAGCTCGGTGGGGTGCAGATCCTGCTCCTGAACGGCGGGCCCGGCCACCCCTACACCGACGCCCTCTCCCTGTCGATCAGCTGTGCCGACCAGGCCGAGGTCGACCACTTCTGGGACGGTCTGCTGTCAGGCGGCGGCAAGCCCGTCGCGTGCGGCTGGCTGGTCGACCGCTTCGGCGTGTCCTGGCAGGTCGTGCCGACCGCTCTTCCGGAGCTGCTGCAAGACCCCGACGCGGCCCGGGCCGCACGGGTGATGACCGCCATGAGGGCCATGGTCAAGCTGGACGTGGCCGAGCTGTTCGCGGCGGCCGACCGCGAGTGAGCGACCCGCCCCTGTCTGCGTCTGTCCCTGAAGGAACCGTCTGATGTTCGCCGGCTTCGGCACCACCGTCAACGTCGCCACCGTGCTGGCCGGCTCCGCCCTCGGGTTGCTGCTGGGGCACCGGCTCCCCCAACGCACCCGGGACACCGTCACCGACGCGCTCGGACTGGTCACCCTGTTGATCGGCGCGCTGTCGGCGGGCGAGGTCACGTCGGCCGTGCTGTCCGAGCGGGTCGGGGGCAGCGCTCCGGTGCTGATCGTGCTGGGCTCGCTGCTCCTCGGGGGCGTCGCCGGGTCGCTGCTGGACATCGAGCGGCGGCTGGAGGACTTCGGCGGCTGGCTCCGGTCCCGGCTGACCCGCCGCTCTGCCCCCGTTCGCAGCTCGGTGTCCGCACCCGCGACCGACACCCGGGCCACGGACACCCCAGCAGCGAACACGACGACCGCAGACACCCGGGCCCCCGGCGGGACCGGAAGTGGTCCGGCCGTCGGCGGGGTCGACGCCCGGGCCCGGTTCATCGAGGGCTTCGTCACCGCGTCGCTGGTCTTCTGCGTCGGCCCGCTCACCATCCTGGGCTCGCTCGCCGACGGACTGGGTCTGGGTGCGGACCAGCTCATCCTGAAGGCGGTGCTCGACGGCTTCGCGGCGATCGCGTTCGCGGCCTCCCTCGGCGCTGGGGTGATGGCCTCGGCCGTCGCCGTCGCGGTCATCCAGGGGACGCTGACCCTGGTCGGGTTCGCCCTCGGGGACTTCCTGCCCCCCGCCCACCTGGCCGCCATCACCGCGACCGGGGGTCTGCTGCTGGTGGGGGTCGGGCTCCGGCTGCTGGCGATCAAGATGGTGCCGGTGGGCAACCTGCTCCCCGCCTTGGTGGTGGCTCCCCTGCTCGTCTCCCTGGTCAGCGCCTTCCGGTGACCGGGGTCGTTCCGCTCGGCGACGACCTGCCGGAACGCCCAGCGATCCTGCGCGCCGCGGTCGGGATCGGCCTGTACGCCGGCGCCTTTGGCCTGACTTTCGGAGCGGTGTCGGTGGGGTCGGGGCTCAGCCTGGGCCAGACACTGGTCCTGAGCCTGGTGATGTTCTCCGGGGCCAGCCAGTTCGCCTTCTCCGGCGTGGTCGCCGCTGGCGGCTCGCCGGTGGCCGCCATCGCTCCGGCCGTGCTGCTGGGGCTGCGGAACGCGTTCTACGGTGTCGGCCTCGCCCCGGTGCTGCGGCCCCAGGGTCTCCGCCGGCTGGCGGCCGCGCACCTGGTCATCGACGAGACCACCGCGATGAGCCTGGGCCAGACGCAGCCCCGGGCGCGGCGCTACGCCTTCTGGGCCACCGGGCTCACCCTCTTCCCGCTGTGGCTGGTCGGCACCCTGGTCGGCGGTCTCCTCGGGCAGGCGGTGGACGTGTCGGCGTACGGGCTGGACGCCGCCGGACCGGCGGTCTTCCTCGCCCTTCTCTGGCCCGGGCTCCGCACCCGGCTGGCCCGGCTGGTCGCCGTCGGCGGGGGCGCGGTGGGCTTCGTCCTGGTGCCGCTGGTCCCGGCCGGGGTGCCGGTCATCGCCGCCGCAGTTGTCGCCGTCGTGGCCGGGCTGCTCGCCCCGGCCGCCACCGGAGGACCGCGGGCCGGCACTGCGCCCGTCGCCTCATGACGCTGCTCTGGGGCGCGGTCATCATCGCCGCCGTGGCCGCCTACCTGACCAAGCTGGCCGGGCTGTCCCTGCCGGAGTCCGTCCTGAACCACCCCCGCGTCCAGCGCGTCGCCGCCCTGCTGCCCGTGGCCATGCTCTCGGCCCTGGTGGTGGTCCAGCTCGTCGACGGCGGCGGCCGATACGCCGTGGACTGGCACACCGCGGCCGGCGTCGGTGCCGGGTTGGTGGCGCTGATCCTACGGCGTGGTTTCCTGGTCGTCTTCGCGGTCGCCGTCGTGGTCACCGCCCTGCTCCGGTTCGCCTTCCCCGGCTGAGCCTGGGCCCGTTCGGCAGAATGAGCCCATGGCCAAGATGAAGGCGGGCAAGGCCGGCGGGACTCCCGCCACGGACGCGCTGTCCCGGGCGGGGGTCACCTTCACGCTGCATCCCTACGACCACACCGACGGGGAGACCCATTTCGGTGAGGAGGCGGCGGCCGTCCTGGGGGTCGACCCGGCCCGGCTGTTCAAGACCCTGGTCGCCGACCTCGGCGGTGAGCTGGTGGTGGCGGTGGTCCCGGTGGCCGGTCAGCTCGACCTGAAGGCCCTGGCTCAGGTCCTGGGAGCGAAGAGGGCGGTGATGGCCGACCCGAACGCCGCGGCCCGCAGCAGTGGCTACGTGCTCGGGGGCATCTCCCCCCTCGGTCAGCGGACTCGGCTCCGGACCGTCCTGGACGCCTCCGTCCACGACTTCGCGACCATCCTGGTCTCGGCCGGCCGTCGGGGTCTGCAGGTCGAGCTGGCCCCCGACGACCTGATGGGGGTGACCGGGGCGGATGTCGGGCCGGTG
Organism: Propionibacteriales bacterium; assembly: GCA_038198385.1. Lineage (GTDB taxonomy): Bacteria > Actinomycetota > Actinomycetes > Propionibacteriales > Propionibacteriaceae > Microlunatus. Next base: position 2,907 of record JBBQAB010000023.1, on the reverse strand, counting down.
GCTCGCCAGGCCTAGCGTCGAGCCGGTTCGTCCTCGTCACGACCGAGGGAGGAGCCGAGGAGCACCGGGACGACCGCCACGAACGGCCAGGCCAGGAGCGAGGCCTTGGCCCGCAGGGTGAGCTCGATCGGGACCAGGTCACCGGGCTGCGCGGCCGCCAGACGGTCGGGGAAATCACCCGGACCGAGCCGGAAGCCGACCAGCCAGCAGACCAGGGCGGCCACGGTCGCCAGCACCGTGACCAGAAGGACAAGAGGCCAGCCGAGCTGCCGCAGCAGGAACCAGCCGAGCAGCCCGATGGCCAGGCCGACCACGGCGCCGATGGCCACGAACCAGGCGTCCCCGCCGAAGAAGCCGGTCAGACCGCGCTCGCTGGTACTGGCCCCGCCGTCCGGGTTGACCAGGTAGGTCGGCAGGTCGACCACCTGGTTCCAGACCACGCCCCCGGCGCCGCCCAGGCCGAGCCCCACGAGCAGCACCAGCGTCAGCCGTCCGGTCAGCCCACCCCGGACGACAGGGCGGGTCGACCCGGCCCGCCCGGTGCCCGTCTCGCCCGGTCCGCTCACGAAGCCAGACACGAGGGACCCAGCAGCGCCTTGAGGTCGGCCATCAGCGGCGGCGACGGGGTCACCCGGAGCTGGGCGTCGAGTCGCATCACCGTGGTCTTGCCCGAGGACTGCAGCCGCAGCCTGACCTCGGTCATCCCCGGGTGGGCCGACAGGACCTGACGGAGCTGCTGCACGACCGGCGGCGTGCAGCGCAGAGCCGGCAGCGAGATCACCACGGGGCCGCTCGGGGCGTCGGTGATGTCGGGCAGGGTCAGCTCCTGGGCGTTGATGGAGACCGCGTCGTCGTCGGACTTGATGCGGCCCTTGACCTTCACCACCACGTCGGTGGCCAACACGGTCGAGACCAGGTCGTACGCCTTGGGGAACAGCAGCACCTCGACCGAGGCCTCGAGGTCCTCCACGGTGATGACGGCCCAGATGTCGCCCCGCTTGGTCGTCTTGCGGGTCACGGCAGTGATCATCCCCGCGACCGTGACCATGCCCTCCCGAGGGCCCTCGTCGGCCAGCAGATGCCCGATGGAGATGTCGCGCTCCCGGGTCAGAATGTGCTCCAGGCCGAGCAGCGGGTGGTCGCTGACGTAGAGGCCGAGCATGTCCCGCTCGAAGGCGAGCTTGGTCCGCTTGTCCCAGTCCGGCAGGTCGGGCACCTGTCCCGCGAGCACCGGGTCCGGTCCTGCGCCTGCGTCCCCACCCCAGTCGCCGAACAGGTCGTCCTGGCCGTGGGCCTCGTTGCGCTTCAGGTCCAGCACGCCGTCCACGGCGCTCTCGTAGACGCTCATCAGGGCCCGCCGGGTGTGGCCCAGCGACTCGAAGGCTCCGGCCTTGATCAGGGACTCGATCACCCGCTTGTTGCAGACCACCAGCGGCACCTGGTCCAGGAAGCCGTGGAAGTGGGCCGCCTTGCCGTGCTCCTCGCGGGCGCCGACGATGCCGTCGACCACGTTGGAGCCCACGTTGCGGATCGCGGTCAGCCCGAAGCGGATGTCAGTCCCGACCGGGGTGAAGTTGGCCGCCGACTCGTTGACGTCGGGCGGCAGCACCTGGATGCCCATCCGACGGCACTCGTTGAGGTAGATGGCCATCTTGTCCTTGTCGTCGCCCACCGAGGTGAGCAGCGCGGCCATGAACTCGGCCGGGAAGTTGGCCTTCAGGTAGGCGGTCCAGTAGGACACCAACCCGTACGCCGCGGTGTGCGCCTTGTTGAAGGCGTAGTCAGAGAACGGAACCAGGACGTCCCACAGCGCATTGATGGCCGGGTCGGAGTAGCCGTTGGTCCGCATGCCGCCGGAGAAGGGGACGAACTCGGCGTCGAGGATCTCCTTCTTCTTCTTGCCCATGGCCCGTCGCAGCAGGTCGGCCTGGCCCAGGGAGTAGCCCGCCACTCGCTGGGCGATGGCCATCACCTGCTCCTGGTAGACGATCAGGCCGTGGGTGGTGCCAAGGATCTCTGCCAGTGGCTCCTCGAGCTCCGGATGGATCGGCGTGATCTCCTGGCGGCCGTTCTTGCGCAGGGCGTAGTTCGTGTGGCTGTCCGCCCCCATCGGGCCGGGGCGGTAGAGCGCCAGCACCGCGGAGATGTCTTCGAAGTTGTCCGGGCGCATCAGCTTCAGCAGCGAGCGCATCGGCCCACCGTCGAGCTGGAACACCCCCAGGGTGTCGCCGCGGCCCAGCAGCGCGTACGCCGGGGCGTCGTCGAGCTCGAGGTCCTCCAGCACGAGCTCGAAGCCGCGGTTCAGCCGGATGTTGAACACGGCGTCGTCGAGCACGGTCAGGTTCCGCAGCCCGAGGAAGTCCATCTTGATCAGGCCCAGCGACTCACACGTCGGATAGTCGAACTGCGTGATGATCGCGCCGTCCTGCTCGCGGCGCATGATCGGGATGATGTCGATCAGGGGCTCGCTGGACATGATCACACCGGCCGCGTGCACGCCCCACTGGCGCTTCAGACCCTCCAGGTCCTTGGCGGTGTTGACGACCTTCTGGACGTCGGCGTCGGACTCGTAGAGGGCCCGGAACTCCCCGCCCTCGCCGTAGCGGCCGTGGCTGGAGTCGAAGATCTTGGCCAGCGGCACGTCCTTGCCCATCACGGGCGGGGGCATGGCCTTGGTCAGCCGCTCCCCCATCCCGAACGGGTAGCCCAGCACCCGGGAGGCGTCCTTGACCGCCTGCTTGGCCTTGATGGTGCCGTAGGTGACGATCTGGCTGACCCGGTCCTCGCCGTACTTCTCGGTGACGTAGCGGATCACCTCGCTGCGACGACGCTCGTCGAAGTCGATGTCGAAGTCGGGCATCGAGACGCGCTCGGGGTTGAGGAAGCGCTCGAAGAGCAGACCGTGCT
>JBBQAB010000022.1:0-5359 GCA_038198385.1 Propionibacteriales bacterium | reverse complement strand
TTCGAGTCCGACGGCATCACGCTGCACCCGGTGCCACTCTCCGCGAGCGAGGTCGAGGACTACTACGAGGGATTCTCCAACGGCACCCTCTGGCCGCTCTACCACGACGTCATCGTCCCCCCCGAGTTCCACCGGGAGTGGTGGGACTCCTACGTGACGGTCAACCAGCGGTTCGCCGACCGGGCCGCCGAGGTGGCCGAGAAGAACGCGGTCGTCTGGGTCCAGGACTACCAGCTCCAACTCGTGCCGCGGATGCTGCGCGAGCAACGTCCGGACCTGCGGATCGGCTTCTTCCTCCACATCCCCTTCCCGCCCACCGAGCTCTACCAGCAGCTGCCGTGGCGCAACCAGATCCTGGAGGGCCTGCTGGGCGCGGACCTGGTCGGCTTCCAGCTGGCCGGCGGCGCCCAGAACTTCGTCCGGCTGGTCCGCCAGCGCCTCAGCCTGGAGACCCGGCGGGACCGGGTCATCGCGGCGGACGGGCGGGAGGTCGTGGCCCGGTCCTACCCGATCTCGATCAACACCAAGGGCTTCCACGACCTCGCCGCGAGCAAGGAGGTGGCGGCCCGGGCGCAGGAGATTCGTCACGACCTGGGCGACCCCAAGGTGATCTTCCTCGGCGTGGACCGGCTCGACTACACCAAGGGCCTGCCCGAACGGATCCGGGCCTTCGGTGAGCTGGTGGCCGAGGGGTCCATCGACCCAGAGGAGGCCGTACTCGTGCAGGTCGCGACCCCGTCGCGGGAGCGGGTCGACCAGTACCGCCAGCTCCGGGACGACATCGACCGGATGGTTGGACGGATCAACGGCGACGCCGGCCGGATCGGTCGGCCCCCGATCACCTACCTGTACGCCTCCTACCCGCGCACCGAGATGGCCGCCCTCTACCGGGCGGCCGACGTGATGATCGTCACCCCGCTCCGCGACGGGATGAACCTGGTGGCCAAGGAGTTCGTGGCCTGCCGTCAGGCGGACGACGGGGCGCTGGTGCTGAGTGAGTTCACCGGTGCGGCCCGGGAGCTCCGGCAGTCCTACCTGGTCAACCCGCACGACATCAACGGTCTGAAAGACCGTCTGCTAGAGGCGATGCACGACTCGAAGCGCAACAAGGCCCGCCGGATGAAAGTCATGCGCCGCCAGGTAGCCGAGAACGACATCGACCGGTGGGCCTCGACCTTCCTGGACGACCTGAGCCAGGCCGAGCCGTTGGCCGAACGCGAGAGCTGAGCTGAGGGACCGGCCCCTGGACCGGTCTCGCGGCCACGCGGGCAACGACCCCCGGGTTCGTCGCCGCCGGTTGGGTGGGGCGAGAGCACGCCCTGCCCTGCGTTCGCTGGGACCACGAAGGACCAGGGAAGCTCGGAACTATTGGAGGACAACGCTCCGACTAGGAGAGATGCTCCCCCGACTGGACTCGAACCAGTAACCTGCCGGTTAACAGCCGGCTGCTCTGCCAATTGAGCTACAGGGGACTAACAAGGTGGCGCGGCTACGTACATTAGCAGCCCGATCACCCCAGGTCGTATTCCGCTCTCACTTCGGCCAGGGCGTCCGCCGCCGCCTCGGTGACTCCGGGGGTCGACCAGGACAGACCTGAGCTCAGCGTGGTGTGCCAGCTCAGCCGCCTGGCGGTCCCCAGGTGCCGCCGCGCAGTGACGATGACCCCGCGGTCCCCTTTCAGGGGAATGGTCTTCTCCACCGCGATGCTGGCCGCGACCCGCTCCCGGAAGAGCTCGGGCAGTCGTCCGGGCTCGTCCAGGGCGAGGGTCTCCGGCTCACCGCCGTAGCACCGCCAGGTCAGCCGGCCCGCCGCCACGTCCCAGCCGCCCCGCTCGATCTCGTGCCAGCCGAGGTGGGTCCAGCCGTCCAGCTGCCCCCAGGACAACAGGGCCGGGCCGCCGATGACCAGCAGGTCCTCGGACCGCCCCCAGGCCAGGATGCGGGGGCGCCCCGCGTCGGGCTGGGCGGCGAGCGAGGTCAGCCAGGAGTCGTACGGCTCGGCTGGCAGCCCGCGCGAGCGGGACCACCAGCGCGTCCGCCCCATCTTGTCCGGGGCTCGTCCTGAGGTCGTCACGCCCCCATTCTCCCGCCTTCCCGCGCCGACCCCGGCCGCGTCGGTCTGAGCGGACGCAGCCCGATCACGTCGACCGATCAGGCCGCCGCGGACCGGCGGGACGTGAAGGACCCCCGGCAGGTCAGCTAGAGAGCAGCGCCCGGGCCTGCTGGGGACAGACCGCCCGCAGGTCCTCGAGCGCCCGGGCCTCGACCTGGCGTACGCGGGTGGTCGAGATACCCAGCCGACGGGCCGCCGCGGCCAGGGTGTGGGCGGGCCCGTCCCCCAGACCCAGACGCAGCACCAGGACCTGGCGGCCCAGGTGGTCCAGGCGGTCCAACAGCGCAGTGACCTCACCCGCACCGCCTGGAGCGGCCGCCGGGTCGCCCCCGGCCAGGCCGGCCAGGTCCCGGGGGTCGACCAGGTCGAGCGGCTGGTGTGTCTCGTGGGCGAGCAGGCGGGTGGTCCAGGCCTCCGTCCGCTCCAGCGCCCGGGCCAGCTCACGACGGGAGGGGGTCCGGCCCAGCTCCTGGGTGAGCTCGGCCTCGCGCACCCGGGCCTCCCGGACCTGCTCGGCCCGGCTGGTGGGCAGCTGCAAAGGACCGAGCGGGCCCGAGGACGCCGCCCCGATGCAGGCCCGGATCCAGAACAGTGCGTAGGTGGAGAACCTGTGGCCCCGGGCCCAGTCGAAGCGCTCCACGGCGGTGATGAGCCCCACGCAGCCCTCCTGGAACAGCTCGGACTGGCTGACCCGGGTCCGCTCGGCGAACTGGCGGGCGACCATGTGGACCAGCCCGAGGTTCGCGCCGATGAAGCGCTGCCGGGCGGCCTCCCCGGCGTCCTCCAGCACACGCAGCTCCGCCGCCGTAGCGTCGGCAAAGCCCCGGCCCGACAGTCGCCGGTCCCGGGCCAGCAGCCCGGCCTCCACGGCCTGGGCGAGCGAGATCTCCTCGACCGCAGTCAGCAGGGGGTAGTCCAGGTCCAAGGTGAGGGTGGTCATGGCTCCACCCTGAGCGGGTCGCCGTCCTCGGGGCGCCCGGGAGACCCATCTGTGGACCGGAGGTGTTGTCGGTCGCCGACCCGGACGCCGTCGTGGTGTCGCCGCCTCAGAGGTGGTGGCGTGCGTACCTCGGGTGTGGCCGCTCGCGCGGTCGTGTTGTCCGACCCCGGGCCGCAGTCTCGGCCAGACGGGTGGTCGGCCCAGGCTCATCACCGCAGGAACCGCCAAGGAAGCCTCATCGAGGGAAAGCTCGCCGAGGGAAAGCTCGTCCAGGAGAGCTAGTCGAGGGCGCCGATGCTGCGGGTCTGGAGCTCCTTGCGGCGCGCCTCCAGCACGACGAGCTCGGAGAACATCTGGTTGTAGCGCTGCTGGGCCTCGACGGGGTTCGTACGCTGCAGCTTGGACTTCAGCTGGGCGATGGACCGCATCACGGTCAGCAGCTGCAGCCCAGCCGCGTTGGCCATCACGAACCGCGGGGTGACCGCACCGTGCACCGGAAGGGCCTCGACGGCCAGGGAGACGAGCAGGGACCGGACGGCGTCGTTCGCGGCCGCGGCGGACACCCGGTGCACCCAGTCCCCGGGTGTCTCGTCGGCCTTCGCCTTCTCCACCGCCGTGAAGACGGCACGGTAGGCCGGATGGGTGAAGTCGTCGCCGCTCAGCCCGTCCCAGGCCGTTCCGAAGAGCTCGGGTGTCTGGACCAGCAGCTTGCTGGTCTCGCGTTCGGTGGCCAACATCCGGTCGTGCGGGTGCGGCATCGGCAGCTGGTTCGCGGCCCGCTCTTGGGGTGTCTCCTCGTCCGGAACCACCTGGTCGCGGGACGACGCGTCCCGACGCGTCTCCTCCCGACGCGCCTCCTCCCGGCGGGGCACCTTCGACGCGGTCCGCATCACCTCAGCGCGCACCTCCTCGACGTCCATGCCGAGCAGCCCGGCGAGCTCGCGGGCGTAGCCGGAGACCATGGCGGCGTCGCGAATGCTGGCCACCAGCGGCGCGGCCGCGCGCAGCGCGGCCAGCCGGCCGTCGGCCCGGTCGAGGTCGTGCTGCTTCAGCAGGTTGCTCATCACGAACCGGTAGAGCGGCACGCGGCGGGCGACGAGCTCGCGTACGGCGGCGTCACCCTTCTGCAGCCGGAGGTCACACGGGTCGAGCCCGGTCGGCTCGATGGCTACGTAGGTCTGGGTGATGAAGTTCTGGTCCCCGGCGAAGACCTTCAGCGCGGCGGCCTGCCCGGCGGCGTCCCCGTCGAAGGTGAAGATGACCTCGCCGTGGAAGGCGTCGTGGTTGCCCATCAGACGGCGCAGCAACCGGGCGTGGTCATCGCCGAACGCGGTCCCGCAGGAGGCGACCGCGGTCTCGACCCCGGACAGGTGGGCGGCCATCACGTCGGTGTAGCCCTCGACCACCACGGCCTGGCTCTTCTTGCTGATGGCGGTGCGGGCCAGGTCGAGGCCGTAGAGGACCTGGGACTTCTTGTACAGCGGCGTCTCGGGGGTGTTCAGGTATTTCGCGGGCATCCGGTCGTCGTCGAACAGCCGGCGGGCTCCGAAGCCGATGACCTGGCGGCCCGAGTCCCGGATGGGCCACAGCACCCGGCTCTGGAAGAAGTCGTAGCCCGCCTCGCGGGTCAGCCCGGCGCTGACCAGCTCGCGGTCGACGAACCCGCGCCCCCGGAGGTGTTGCAGCAGGGCGCGGCCGTCCCGGGGGGCGAAGCCGACGCCGAACTGCTCGGCGGCGCTGCGGTCGAAGCCCCGCTCGGACAGGAACTGCCGGGCCTTGACGGCGTCGGGACTCATCAGCTGCTCGACGAAGAACTCCGAGGCCAGCCGGTTGGCCTCCATCAGCCGGACCCGGATCCCCGGCTCGGGGCGGGTGCCGTTGTCCTCGGTGTAGCGGAGCTGGAGGCCGACCTTGTCGGCCAGCCGCTCGACCGCCTCGGCGAAGGAGAGGTTGTCGATCTTCTGCATGAAGCTGATGGTGTCGCCGCCCTCACCACAGCCGAAGCAGTAGAAGAAACCGCGGGAGGGGGTTACCTGGAAAGAAGGAGTCTTCTCGTCGTGGAACGGACACAGGCCCTTGAGGGAGCCGCCGCCGGCGTTCCGGAGGGCTACGTAGGAGCCGACGACCTCCTCGATCCGCGCCCGTTCACGGACGGTGACGACGTCCTCGTCGTTGATCCGGCCAGCCACGCCTGGAGTCTACGGGTCCGGGCGGTCCCCGCTCACCGAGCGGGGACCGCTTTCCCTCACCGCAGGCGGGGGTCAGGACGTGGCGGACCGGTCGAACCGAGCGCCGGCCGGGTTGCT
>JBBQAB010000021.1:0-7555 GCA_038198385.1 Propionibacteriales bacterium | reverse complement strand
GCAGACGATCGAGGCGGCGGCCGCTCCTCGCTGCAGGGAGGCAGTCAGGTCCATCTCCTGTCGGACGTAACCGTCCAGGAAGCCGGCCATGAACGTGTCGCCGGCACCCACCGTGTCCACCACGGTGGTCGGGTAGCCCTGGACCCTGGTCGTCACGCCGCCCGGCTCGATGGCGACTCCGCCCCCGGGCCCGAGGGTGACGACGGCCATGCCGAGCCCGTACTGATCCACCCAGCCGGCCGCGGTCTCCACCGGGTCGCCCTTGGAACCGGACGCCGCGGCCAGGAACTCGATGTCCTCGTCGCTCGCCTTGACGATGCCCTTGCGCTGACCCACGGCCCGCAGCCAGGGCTGCACCTTGCTCCAGTACTCGTCTGCCTCGGTGATCACGGTCGGGCGCACGTTGATGTCGTAGGACACCCCGGCCCGTACGGTGTGCATCCAGTCCAGCAGAACCTGGGCCCCCGGGCTCACCACGCAGGACAGCGAGGCGATGTGCAGCCAGTCGTTGGGCCGGAGGGCCGGCAGGTCGTCGATCTGCCAGCCGAAGTTGGCGGTGTCGGTGAAGTGGAAGGTGTAGCTGGCCACGCCCTCTTCGTTCAGACTTACGACCGCGATCGAGGTGGCCTGGGACGACTCGGTGGCCAAGTCGAGCTGCACCCCCGATGCCTCGATGTGCTCGCGTAGCTGACGACCGAACGCGTCCTTGGACAACCGGCCCAGGAAGTGGGTGTCCGCCCCCAGCTGGCCCAGGGCGACGGCCGAGTTCATGGGCCCACCGGCGGACAGCGCGTGCCAGGTGGAGCGGAACGAGTCTCCGCTGTCGCCGTCGGAGCGGACCAGGTCGATGAGGGTTTCCCCGCACACCACGAAGCGAGTCATGCAGACAACCTAGTGGAGGGTCACCCCCCGCGTCAGCGCTGGTCCGAGGGGGAAAACGGGGCCGTTGAGCCTGGGCGGGGCTGGCCCAGGCTGGTCTGCAGGTTTCCTGGCCGCGCCGACGGCCCGGGGACCGCGGCCCGGCGGTCGGGGTCCCTGACCCGTTGCGGATGGGCCGCCGACCGTCCGGCGGAGCCCCTCGGCCGCGCCGTGGAACCGCGCCCCCGGCGGGCGAACGCGTCTCACGGACCGTCCGAACCGGTGGAACCCGTCCCCGGCGACACCCCGAGCTCCGCCCGCAGGTCCTCCACCAGGTGGTCCCAGAAACTCGGGGCCAGCGCGCGGTCGCTGAGATCAGTCAACAGCGCCCCCATCGAGTAGGTCGGCGCCACCTGGGCCACCCGCTCGGCGGAGCAGTTCAGCAGCGCTCCGTCCCCGGCGATCCAGGCGGCCATGCCCAGCAGGCACAGGGGGGCAGCGGCGTCCTCGACGGGTGCCCGTGAGACCACCTGCGCCCACACCGCGACGTGGCCGAGCGCCTCGTCCCGGCTCATCAGGGCCCAGGCGACGTCGCGCACGGTGATGTCGCGGACCAGAACCAGCAACCGGTCGGTCAGCGCCTCGCCCAACCCGGTCGTCCGTTCCGACACGGGGACCTCACCCACGGTCAGCGACACCGCCCGCCGGACGAGCTCCACCACCATGGCCGTCCGCTCCGTCCGAGACAGAACGGCCAGCTCGTCGCCGACCCTGGCCACGGCGGCGCGGCGGTCGTCCAGGTCTCCGCCCGGTGGGCCCTCGACCACCTCGGCCAGCTGGGCCCGGGACGGTCGGACGAGGACGCCGGCCAGGACGGCCTGCGCGGCGAGCGGATGAGCCTCCGGATCGTAGGGGGTCCCCTCCTCCGGACAGCAGTCCGAGCAACAGGTCAGTGACCACCAGCGCCGTCCGGCGACGTAGAGCACCTCGCTCAGCAGCGACGCACGCACCCGCCGCTGCAGGACCACCCCGACCGCGCGGGCCTCCGCCCCGCGGTCGCTGAACAGCATCACGACCAGGTCCTCCGCCCCGTGCTGGCGGGCCAGGGCCGACAGCTGCCGCCCCAAGGCCGCGGCCCCGGACGGGGTCGGGAGGTCGACCCGGGCCGTCAGGACGACCCGTCGCCCACTGATGAGCACCGCCACCGCGGACTCCGACGGCCGGAAGCCCAGCAGGTAGGGGACCAGGACCACGAGGTCCCCCGGTCCACGGACGGTCAGTCGCTGGGCGTCGGGGCCGCGTTCGGGGCCGCCCGGGCGGCAGGTGGAGAGGCTCATGTCGGGAGTGTGCGGACGAAGGACGGGTCCCGGAGGCGTTCGGACCCCTGCTGTGGACAGCGGGCTCGTCGCCCGCCCTGTGCACAACCGCGCACCTGTGCACAACCGACACCAGGGCTACAACCGACAGAAGGGCGCGACCGACACCTCGGCACAACGGGCACCAGGGGGCGCCGGCCCACCTAGGCTCAGGGTATGGCGTCGCTCGAAGTACGGCAGGACCACGGCTGGGAGGTCCTGCATCTCTCCAACGAGGCTGTCGAGGTTCGGATCCTCCCCGCCCTCGGCGGCAGCGTGACCTCCGTGGTCCGCCGAGCCGACGGCGCCGAGCTGCTGCACCAGGCGCCGGGAGGCCTCAGGCCGTTCGGGGCACCCACCGTTTCCGGCAGCGCGGAAGCGGACCGCTGGGACCACGCGGCGGCCGGCTGGGAGACGCTCTTCCCCAACGGCGGTGACTCGGTCAACGCGCACGGTGCAGAGTGGGGGCACGACGGTGAGGCCCGCGTCACCTGGTTGGACTGGACGTTCGCGGGCAGCACCCTGGTCCTGACCGGACGACTACGCCGGGCGCCCTTCGAGCTCACCCGGACCGTCTCGCTGCACGACCACGAGCTGACCGTCGAGGAGACCGTGACCAACGTCAGCCGGGAGCGGATCGAGGTCATGTGGGGCCAGCAGCTCCGGTTCGGCGCCGACCTGCTGGGTCCAGACACCGTGGTCGACTCCGGCGCCAGCCTCGTACGCCCGGACCCTCGCACCAGCCGGGGGGTGAGCTATGAGGATCTGCTGCCGTGGCCCCGCTCGTACGGTCACGAGGAGACGATGGTCAACCTGCGGGGCGTCCCCGCGGCCGCCGCCGGTGAGACCAGACGCGCCTACCTGAGCGAGTTTGGCCGACCCTGGGCCCGGGTCAGCCGTCCCGTTACGGGTCTCGCGGTCGAGCTCACCTGGGACGGCGTCGCCTGGCCCTTCCTGTGGTACGAGCTCGAGGCCGGTGGGCACGAGGGCTTTCCGTGGTTCTCCGACGGCTACTTCCTCACGCTGACCCCGAGCAGCAGCTGGCCCGCCCACGGCCTGCACGACGCCCGGCGGGTGTCCGGAACGACCGTCTGGCTCGCACCCGGGGAGATCCGGACCTCCCAGCTAACCCTGCGTCTGACGCCGGTCCGAGCGGTCGCGACCGCGGCAGAGCCCGGACCGGCTTGAGTCCGCGGGGACCCTGGAAGGACACGGCCCGCCGACGCGGCCGGCGGAAGGAGCAGGACATGAGGACGGAGCTGGACATGGTGGAGGAGCGACGGGTTCCGGTCCTCGGCGCCGCCCTGGCGATGGGCCTACTGCTCGCGGGGCTCTGGGTCCTGGAGGCCGTGGACCAGGCCAGCGGCAACCAGCTCGACGGGTACGGCATCCGCGCCCGCGAGCTGGATGGCCTACCCGAGATCTTCACCGCCCCGCTGCTGCACGCGGGCTGGGACCACCTGGCCAGCAACTCGCTGCCGTTCTTCGTGCTGGGCTTCCTGGTTCTGCTGGGCGGGGTGGCCCGGTGGGTGTGGTCGACGCTGATCAGCGTCATCTCCTCCGGCCTGACCGCCTGGTTCCTGACCCCCGCGAACACGATCATCCTCGGCGCGAGCGGTCTCATCTTCGGCTGGCTCACCTACCTGTTGGCCCGAGGCCTCTACTCACGGCGACCCGGACAGGTCGTGGTGGCGCTCCTCGTCCTGCTGGCCTACGGGAGCCTGATCTGGGGCGTGCTGCCCGGCGCTTCGGGCGTGAGCTGGCAGGCCCACATCGGCGGAGCCGTCGGTGGCGTCATCGCCGCCCGGCTGCTGCACCGACGCTCAGGTGCGACCGTCGCTCGGGCCCGCCAGGCCTACTCGCGCTGAGCTGCGGCTCGGACCACGGTCAGCAGCGACGCCGGCGCGTTCACGGTGCAGAGACTCGTGAACTCCCTATTTCCTGGTCAACATGTGGTGGTCGCCCGTGCCCTCCTCGCCCAGTCGCTCCTCGTAGTCCGGCTCCGCGGCCAGCTCCTCGCACAGCCGACGGACGCGCAGTTGGGCCGTCACCAGCCGCCCGACGTGACCGAGGGCGGTCTCAGCCAGCAGCCGCTCGATGCTCGACGCCAGCCCGGACGCGTCGGCGAAGCCGAACGTGCCCGCCGACCCGGCCACCTGGTGGGCGATGCCGGCCAGCTCCGAGAGCTCGGCCGGACGCAGCGGCGGGCCACCGTTCCGGGCCAGGGCCGCCTCGATGCTGGCCGCACGCCGCTGGTTGACCTCGCGCGCGTGCTCCCCGATCAAGCGGACCACGGCCCCCACATCCTCAACCGGGTCCCCTCCCGACCTCGCCATCTTCGCGCTCACCCCGACCACCCCAAGATTCTCGTCATCTGTACCGACAGCGTCATCGGATCAAAAGGCTTCGGTATTACACCGGCCAACGAAAGATTCTGCCACCGCTGGACGTCCTCGTCGGCCCGGGACTTCGCGGTGAGGAAGATGATGGGCACCTGCGCCGACGCCGGGTTGCTGCGAATGGCCAGGGCGGTGGCCGGTCCGCCCAGACCGGGCATCATGACGTCGAGCAGGATGGCGTCGGGTCGGGCCGAGATGGCCAGCTCCTGGGCCTGGACGCCGGACTCCGCGGTGCTGACGCGCCAGCCGGCGACAAGCTCAAGGGCAGCCCTGGCCACCTCCGCCAGCAGGTGGTCGTCGTCGACCACGAGGACATGGCGTACGGGCGCGCTCACAGCAGTGCCTGCGTCCGGTGTCGCACCGTCGCCCTCCTGCCTGAGCTCCTCAGCCAACGGTGCCCGACGAGCTCCGCGGCGGCCCCGGACTGCGTCCCGCCGCCGGTCCCGGTCAGTCTCACCCCAGGCCCGGCCGGCGTGGGTTGCACCGAGCTCCACAGGCCTGGTGTCTTGGCGCCATGGTACGCACGTTCCGGTGATAGCGTCTCGGCTATGAAGGGACTGCTTGGTCCCCAAGTAGCGGGGGCTTGGCGATTCCGTCGGACGTGGGCCGTGGCAGCCCTCGTGCTGCTCGCGTTCGCCCTCGTGCTTGTCAGCCCCCTCCCGCAGCCGGTCCGGGAGACGGTGAGCGGGGCGGGGCTCGTCCTCGGCGGCCTGGTCCTCACCACCCGTTTCTACCTCCGCTACCGCCTGAGCTCGGGGCGTCGGCGCATCGCGTGGCTGCTGTTCACCACCTGCGTCCTGCTCGGCGCCGTCTCGAACCTGCTTACCCTTGACCGCACCAGCTCGACGCGGGAGACCGCCAACCTGACCCTCGTCGTGGCCCTGGGCGTGGGTCTGGCAGGTTTCGCGGCCTTCCCCCTCGCCCGTCGACGCAGCACCGACCTCATCCGGATGGTGCTCGACGGCATCGTCATCGGTGGTTCGCTCCTGCTCTCCGGGGCCAGCCTCTTCTTCCCCGAGGTCCTGGCGACAGCACCCTCGTCCCCGGCCCCCGCTGTCCTGCTGATCCCCGTGGCCGATGTCGTGATCGCCACCCTGGTGACCCTGCTGGTCGTCCGCAGCAGCCCCGCGGAACGCCCGGTCCTGGGGCTGACCGCCATCGGCTTCTGCTGCTGCGCCCTGTCGGACTTCGCCTACGCGGCCATCGTCGCCGACGGCGGGAGCTTCATGTTCGGCTCCCTGCCCGACCTGGGCTGGATCTCGGGCTACGTGCTCCTGGGGCTGGCCTTCGCGAACCCGGGCACCCAGGTCGCCTCCAGCAGCGCCCCCACGGTCGAGGTCTCCGCGGTGCCGGGGACCATCGTGGTGGTCAGCCTCTTCCTGGCGGCCGCCGCCCTGACCACCTACCGCGCCGTCGTGGGCCCGCTAGGCGTGCCGTACGCCGTGGCCTGGATGGTCGTGCTGCTGGCCATGGTTGCCCGCCAGATCGCCCTGATCCTCGACAACGAGTCCCTCCGCCGGACCCTGGAGCGCCGGGTCCTGGACCGAAGCCGGTCGCTGCGCCAGGTGACGCAGCAGTCGGACCTGCTCGTGAACTCCGTCGGCGACGGGATCTACGGGGTGGACGACCGGGGGCTCATCACCTTCGTGAACCCGGCGGCGGCCCAGGTCCTGGGTTATCCGGCCCAGGACCTGATCGGGCGACAGGCGCACCAGACCTTCCACAGTCTCCGCACCGACGGCACCCCCGATCCGACCGAGGACTGCTACGTGACCGAGGCCATCCGCGATGCCGTCGTCACCAACGCGGAGGAAGATACCTACGTCCGCTCCGACGGCCGGGCGGTGCCGGTCGAGGTGACGGCGACCCCGCTGCTCGAGGCGGGCCGACCCCCGCTGGGAGCTGTGGTGGTCTTTCGCGACGTCACCCAGCGGCGAGAAGTCGACCGGCTGAAGAGCGAGTTCGTCTCCATGGTCAGCCACGAGCTCCGCACTCCCCTGACCGCCATCCGCGGCTCGCTCGGCCTGGTCGGCGGCGGTGCGCTCGGGCCGCTGACACCGCAGGCCACCCGGATGGTCGACATCGCCCTGAGCAGCACCGACCGGCTGACCCGCCTCATCAACGACATCCTCGACATCGAGCGGATGGAGTCGGGTGTGATCCCACTGGAGCTGGCCGACCACACCGCCCAGTCGTTGGTCGAGGCCGCGGTGTCCCAGCTGCAGGTGCTGGCCGGCGAGGCGCAGGTCAAGGTCGTCACCGATGTGGAGGGCCTCGTCCGCACCGACGCCGACCGAGCGGTTCAGACCCTGCTCAACGTGGTCGGCAACGCCATCAAGTTCTCCAACCCCGGCGGCACGGTCCTGGTGGTGGTCCGGCAACGGGGCGCGTTCGTGACCTTCGACGTGGCCGACCGGGGGCGCGGCATTCCTGAGGACAAGCTGGACCAGATCTTCAGCCGCTTCGAGCAGGTCGACTCCTCCGACTCCCGGGAGAAGGGCGGGTCCGGTCTCGGGTTGGCGATCAGCCGCAGCATCGTGGAACGGCTGGGCGGTCGCATCTTCGCGGTCAACAACGCCGGCGGCGGGTCGACCTTCACCTTCACCGTGCCGGCGGCATCTGAGGCGCCCACCCCGGGCCCGGACGGTCCCGACTGCTCGGCAGCCCGTTCGGGCCTCAGCCCCCACCAGGACTCCCGACTCGCCGGGCTGGCGGGCCCGTGACCCCCCTCATCGACCGGCCGCTTCCCGGCCCCTCGTACCGCGGAACGATGTACCCCGGAACGACCAACGCCGACCATCCCCACCCAGGAGGAACCCGTGACCGCTTCCCCGACCTGCCGCCCCGCGCCCCGCGCGGACCGTCCCTGTGACCAGGTGGAGGTGCTGCCCCCGCGGGGTGACTGGCGTTTCACCCGGCAGGCCGTCCTGGCTCAGGCGCACG
>JBBQAB010000020.1:0-3490 GCA_038198385.1 Propionibacteriales bacterium | reverse complement strand
GGATCGGCAGCAGGGCCTGCAGGTCGGCGTTCCGGGCCGTCTTCGCCGTGCCCAGGGCCGAGTCACCCTCGACGATGAAGAGCTCGGTCTGCTCGACGTTGGTGCTGCGGCAGTCCTTCAGCTTGGGCGGGAGGCTCGAGGACTCCAGCGCGTTCTTCCGCCGGGTCGCCTCCCGGTGCGCCCGCGCCGCCACCCGGGCTCGGGAGGCCCCCACGACCTTCTCCAGCACAGAGCGGGCCTGGGCCTTGGTGGCGGCCTTGGTCGAGCCGAGGAACTCCCCGAGCTCCCGCTCCACCGCCGCGGCGACGAGCCGGGAGACCGCGGGGGTGCCGAGCACCTCCTTGGTCTGCCCCTCGAACTGGGGCTCGGCCAGCCGTACGGTAATCACGGCGGTCATCCCCTCCAGCACGTCGTCCTTGACGACCTCCTCGCCCGACTTCAGCAGCCGGCTGCCGGCCAGGGACTTCGCGAACGCCTTGGTCAGACCGCGCTCGAAGCCCGCGACGTGGGTGCCGCCCTTGGGGGTGGCGATGATGTTGACGTAGGACTGGGTGCGGCTGTCGTAGCCCTCACCCCACCGGACGGCGACGTCGATCTCGACCTCGCGCTCCACGTCGGTGGGCTCCATGTGGCCCGCGTCGTCCAGCATGGGCACGGTCTCGACGAAGCGGTCCTGGCCCTGGAGCCGGACCACGTCGGTCAGCGAGCGGTCGGGGGCCAGGAACTCGCAGAACTCCGCGATCCCGCCGTCGTGCCGGAACGTCTCCTGGGTGACCTCGGCGGACCGCTCGTCGGTGAGGTGCAGGGCCAGCCCGGGGACGAGGAAGCTCGTCTGCCGGGCCCGGTCCTGGAGGTCCTTCAGGGAGAGCTCGGCGGTCTTGAGGAAGATCTGCCGGTCGGGCCAATAGGTGACGCGGGTGCCGGTGACGCCCTTCTTGGCCCGGCCGATCTTGCGCAGGGTCCCGTCGGGGGTGAAGGGGGCCTCCGGGCCAGGCCCGTCGAAGGTCCCCGGGGTCCCCCGCCGAAACGACATCGCCCAGGTGGCCGACCCGCGGTCGACCTCGACGTCCAGCCGGGTGGACAGCGCGTTGACCACCGAGGAGCCGACGCCGTGCAGCCCGCCGGTGGCGTTGTAGGAGCCGGCGCCGAACTTGCCTCCGGCGTGCAGCTTGGTGAAGACCACCTCGACCCCGGACAGACCGGTACGCGGCTCGACGTCCACGGGCACCCCGCGACCCCGGTCGACCACCGTGACACCCCCGTCGGCGCGCAACGTGACCGAGATCTCCGTACCGTGGCCACCGAGGGCCTCGTCCACCGCGTTGTCGATGATCTCCCACAGACAGTGCATCAGGCCGCGGGTGTCGGTGGAGCCGATATACATCGCCGGGCGTTTACGAACCGCCTCCAGACCCTCCAGCACGAGCAGGTGGCGCGCCTCGTAGTCGCGGTTCTCAGCGGCAGCACGCGGGGTCGACACGTACCCAGAGTACCGTCGGAGGCCTCTTGACCGGCGGACGTAGTCTGACCAGACCGAACGGTGTCGGGCTCCGAACTTCACTCAGAGCGTCGGCACCACAAACCCAGATGCGGTCGTTACACAAGAGACATGGGGTTGAGATGCCAGGCGGGAACAATAAAGGCCTGGTTGGATGTTGACTAGTAACCGAGGCACCCAGCAAACAGCCAGTTTGCGTTCGGCACCTCCTGCACCACCCACCACATACGACGATCATCCTGATCTCAGAAAGCGAGGCCGACCGTGAGCACTTCAGTTATCGAAGGCGGGGCTTTGACGGCAGCCGACCGGTGCGATCGCTGTGGCGCCCAGGCCTACGTCCGGGTCACCATGGCCAGCGGCTTCGAGCTGCTCTTCTGTGCCCACCACAGCAAGGAGCACGCCGACAAGCTGCGCCAGGTCGCACTCGAGATACACGACGAGTCCTCCCGCATCAAGTAACCCATCGCTTCCCGTCAGGCCCCCTCCATCCTTGTGGTGGAGGGGGCCTGACCCGTTTCCGGGGAGCGCTCGGAGCGTCGCCGGTGGGGATGGGTCGCCGTCACGCGACGACCGGCACCCGCCTGGGATACCCCCCTAGGGTTTGTCACCTAGGCTGGCGTCGGGCCTGGGGGTCGGGTCCCGCCGATGGAGGGAGCAAGGCATGGACACCGTACGGGTCACCCGCCGACTGCTCTGGCTGTTCGCGCTCGCTGTGCTCGTCCTCGGTCTGCTTTCCCTGCACAGCTCCGCGCTCAGCTCCGCCATGACGCATCACGTCGGTGTGCACCACGGCGCGTCCGAGCCCGCAGCTCACGGTCCCGTCCCCGCCAGGTCGCCCGGCCTCGTCGGCCAGTCGGTCGCCCCGGTGAGAGCCGCCTCGGTCCTCTCCGCCGAGCCCGGCAGCAGGGGCCTTGGCGCCGACCAGGAGTGCCCCGGCGGCTGCCCTCACCATCACCTCACCGTCGGCGCGTGTCTGCGGGCCCTGACCCTGCTGGTGTTCAGCTGGCGTCTGCTGCCACCGCGCCTCCGGCTCCGGCCCCCGCAGCCAGCCCCAACAATCCCGCCGCGGCTGCTGCTGCGCCCACGACGCGTGCCGGTCCTCCGCCTAGCCGAGCTGACCGTCCTGCGGGTCTGAGGGCGCAGCCAGCCTCGCCACCGTGCCCGCCAAGCCTGGGCCGGGCGACGTCGCCAGAGGCTCGCGCCCCTTCCCACCCCCATCACGACCAGACAAGGACCTCAGATGACCACGCACACCACCATGCTTCCCTTCTCCCCCCGGCGTTCGAACGGACTCCGTACGGCGGTCACGGCCCTCACCGCCATGGCCGCCCTCAGCCTGGCGGGCTGCGGGACCTCGACCGACGACAACGGCATGCCCGGGATGGGGTCGACCTCCTCGTCGACGAGCCCGTCGGCCGGCGCCACCGCCTCCTTCAACCAGGCCGACGTGATGTTCACCCAGATGATGATTCCGCACCACGAGCAGGCCGTGGCGATGAGCGACACGCTGCTGGCCAAGTCCGGCGTCGACCCGCAGGTGACTGCGCTGGCCGAGCAGATCAAGGCGGCTCAGGGCCCCGAGATCGCGACCATGAAGGGCTGGCTGGGCACCTGGGGTGCCGACATGGGCGACATGGGCGGTATGGGGCCCGGCACGGACGGGATGGCCTCCGACGCCGAGCTCAAGACTTTCGGCGCGGCCGACGGTCCGACGGCGCAGAAGCTCTATCTGGAGATGATGACCCGCCATCACGAGGGCGCGATCGCCATGGCCAAGACCGAGATCGCCGACGGGACGGACCCCGGGGCGGTCCAGCTCGCCCGCGACATCAGCACCAGCCAGGCCGCCGAGATCGTGACCATGAAGAAGCTGCTGGCTGGCTAGACCCGCGGTGGCCACGGACCCGGGTGCCGACACCCGCGGCTCAGTGCGAGCTCTCCCCCGTAGCCTGGGTCCGTGGCCACCCTGACCGTTCCGACCACCGACCT
>JBBQAB010000019.1:0-9361 GCA_038198385.1 Propionibacteriales bacterium | reverse complement strand
CACCCCCCGGCCGACGGCGAGTCCGCCGCCGTGGCCGCGGCCGCCGACCAGCCCCGCGAGGCGGCCGTTGCGGCGCTGGTCCGCCTCATCGACGCGCGGCTAGCCGATGACGACGCGGTCATGGGCCTCGTGCACACCCATCTACTCTCCTCCCCGACCACTGCCGAAAGGTGACCCATGAGTGCCCAACCCGAGGCGCTGGACCCGTCCGCCACCAACCTGCTGGGTGACCGCGCCTACCCGGACTCCCTCGTCGCGTTCGGCGGGGCGACCTTCTGGCTGGAACGCTCCCCCAAGGGGGGCAAGCAGCTGCTGGCGGTCGCGGACGAGGCGTCGGTGTTCGACGGTTTCACCGGCGCGGCGCAGAATGTCGACGGCCGGGTGCACTTCGTGGCCGACGCCAGCGCCGACAACGCCCGGGCCCTGCGCTCAGCCCTACCGTGGCTGACCCCCTCCCGGAACGGGCTGCACACCTCCGCCGGCTTCGGCGACCGGCTGGGACTGGCCACGCCGGGCCACGTACGCGCCCTCAAAGCCGTCGGCGCCCCTATCCGGCCCGTCTTCGCCCAGCAGTCCATCCGCGAGATGGGGAGGTGCCACCGCACACCGCGCGACGTCCTGGACGACGCCACCTGGGGTGCGTTCCAGGCCGGCTGGACCAGCCCGGTCGGCGGGGACGCGGACCACCTGGAGGAGCTCGTCGACATCGACAGCACCGCGGCCGCCGGGTTTGCCTTCTTCACCCTCGACCCCAAGGCCGCGGTGGACCCCGAGGCCGAGCACGCCGACCCGGCCACCATCGTCGCCAAGGTCGAGGCTCTCGACTGGGCCGGCCTGGACTCCGATCTGGAGACCTTCAAGAAGACCTATGTCGGGCGACGCATCGACCTCGAGCACGAGGCGGTCGTGCTGGACGAGGCGTCGGTGCTGCGCGCAATGGCCAAGTACGGCCCCTCGCTCAGCCACGCGATGGCGCTCTACCGCCGCCTGCAGGAGAAGGACATCGACTGCGAGGTGGAGTTCGCCATCGACGAGACCGACTACCCGACCAGGCCTGCCGAGCACGTGGTAGTGGTCCAGGAGCTGCAGAGACTGGGAATGGACTTCATCTCCTTCGCCCCGCGCTTCGTCGGTCGCTTCGAGAAGGGGGTGGAGTACATCGGCGACCTCGAGGCTTTGCGACGGGACTTCCAGGTCCACGCCGGGCTGGCCCGCGCGC
Organism: Propionibacteriales bacterium; assembly: GCA_038198385.1. GTDB lineage: Bacteria > Actinomycetota > Actinomycetes > Propionibacteriales > Propionibacteriaceae > Microlunatus. The sequence goes on along the minus strand of JBBQAB010000019.1, from coordinate 8,142 downwards.
TCGGTCCCTACAAGCTGTCACTGCACTCCGGGTCAGACAAGTATTCGATCTACCCGCTGGCCGCCGAGGCCACCCAGGGCATGGTCCACCTCAAGACCGCCGGCACCAGCTGGGCCGAAGCCCTGCGCGTCATCGCCCACCACGACGCCGACCTGATGCGCCAGATCCTGACGCTGGCGCTGGAGAGCTTCGAGGCCAACCGCAAGAGCTACCACCTGTCGAGCGACCCGGTGCGGATCCCTACCGATCCCACGGACGAGCAGGTGGCCGCGCTGATGGACGTCGTCGACTCCCGGCAGGTCCTGCACGTCGGCTACGGTGCCATCCTGGAGGAGTTCGGACCGCAGATGTTCCGGCTGTGGGACGACCACGAGGAGGAGCTGTACGGCGTCGTCGCCGACCACTTCGTGAAGCACCTCGAGCCGTTCGCGGCGTACGCCCAGTAGGTCGCCCGCCCGCCGTCTGGGGTGGGCTGACCGGCCACGGCGGGGCACCCACGTCACCCCGCCCTGGCCCGCGACTCCCGGCTGACGGTGAGCGCGGCGCTCACGGCGGCCCGGGCGGAGGCGCCGACCCCGATCAGCGTGGCCGAAGCCAACCCGCACCAGTCGCCGTAGCCCAGGAAGAACAGGCCAGGGTGGTCCACCGACTGCGTCGGCCGGTCGGGTCGGGTGACGGGGAGCCCGTTCTGGCGGCTCAGGACCAGCCCGCGCAGGTGGGCCAGGTGCGGTCGGAAGCCGGTGCACCAGAGGATCGTGTCGACGACGAGGTCCCGGCGCGGCTCGTCCCACGCGACGCCCGTCGGGGTCAGCCGGTCGAAGAGGGTCTGCGCCCGGAGGGTGCCCGCCCGGCGGGCCGCCAGCACCGGGGGCACCATCACGATGTCGCCCAGCCCGGCGATCCCGGCCGGCTGTGCGCTGACCCGGTCCGGGGCGCCGACCGGGGTGCTGCGGATCCGCGCGGTCGCCAGCTCGAAGAGGCGGCGACCGTCGACGTCGTCGGGGAGGAACCGGGGCGGCCGCTGGGTCACCCAGGTGACCTGGGCTCGACCCCGCAGCAGGAGGTCGGCGGCGATCTGGGCTCCGGAGTTGCCGCCCCCGACGACGAGCACCGCCTGGCCGTCGAGCGCGGCGGCCGAGCGGTAGTCCGCGCTGTGCTGCTGCCGCCCCCCGAAGTCACGCAGGCCCGGGAAGACCGGCCAGAACGGCCGGCGCCAGCTCCCGGTGGCGCTGATCAGCGCCCGCCCCGTCCACCGGCCGTGGTCGGTGTCGACCACGAATCGCTCCCCGCCGGCCGGCACCTGCTGCGCCCCGCGCCCCTCGTCCACCGCGTCGGGACGCACGGTCACGCCGGTCACCCGGACCGGTCGCCGCACCGGGAGGTGGTAGCGCTGCTCGTACGCCGCCAGGTAGCGACGAACGTGCTCGCCGGTCGGGTTTCCGGCGCCCGCCCACGGCGGCATGGGCCAACCGGGGAGCGAGCTGTACCCCGCCGGGGAGAACAGCTGCAGGCTGTTCCAGCCGTCGTTCCACGCCCCGCCGGGCTCCTCGGACCGGTCCAGCAGCACGCAGGTCGGGCCCTCGGTCACCCCGCGGCCCTCCCGCTGCAGGTAGTAACCCGCAGCCAAGGCGGCCTGACCGCCGCCGACTACCACGACGTCGACGTCGCGCGGCTCGTCGCGCTCGGGCGGGACCTCGGGTTCGTGCGGGGCCCTGCCCGGCAGCCGGTTGGCGGTCACCTGGTCAGTATCACGACCCCACGGACGGGGACCGACCGTGCCTCACAGTGAGGGCCCGAGCAGGCTCCGCGTCGATTCGCGTACGACCAGCTGGGGCTCGGTGCCGCAGTGCTCAGCCGGAAGACCGGTTCTCAGCTGCCGCAGCAGCTCCTCCAGCGCGATCCGGCCCAGAGTGAGGAAGTCCAGCCGCATCGCGGTCAGCGGTGGGGAGAAGTAGGCCGAGCTGGGCATGTCGTCGATGCCGACGACGGAGTAGTCGTCCGGTGCCCGGCACCCCTGTCGCCCCATCCCGCTCATGAACCCCAGGGCGTCAGGCATCTCCCTTGAGCCCTGCCTGGTCGCGCCAGCTGTAGGTCGGGGTCCAGCCGAAGAGAGCCTTCATCTTGGCGCAGTTGAAGGCCGACCGCGGATCGGAGTAGCCGCTCGCGAACCGGTCGTAGCCGTCGTAGAATTCCGCCATCAGCTCGCGCAGTCCCCGCTTCGCCCGGGTGTCGGCCGCGGCGATCAGGCAGACCTCGTGACCGGTGCTCGTGCCTTCGAGCGCGGCGCGGTAGGCGGTGCCCACGTCGCGGGCGTCGATGTAGCCCCAGAAGTTCGTCTTGCTCAGGCCCGGGTCGTCCCACTCGTCGGCGAAGCGGCCGAACTTGTCCGGCGGGATGACGTTGTTGATCCGGAGCCCGACCCAGGCCGTCGACGGGTAGCGGACGGCGAGGGAGTCCGCGATGACCTCGCTGATGTACTTGCTGAGCGCGTACGCGTTGGGCGATGCGTGGCGCTCCGTCTCGTCGAACGGGATCTGGGTCGGCGCGGTGCCCTCGGTGAGCAGACCGGTCGCCATCTCACTCGAGGCGTAGATGAACCTGGAGACCCCGAGGTCGCCGGCGGCCTGCATCAGGTTGTGGGCGCTCAGGACGTTGTTGTCGAAGACGTCGATCTGGGCCTGGCCGCTCGGAGCCGGGTTGGCGGCGAGGTGACAGACGCCCTCGGGGCGGAACTGGAACAGCGAGTCGTAGACCTTGCCGGCGTCGGTCAGGTCGACCCGGCAGAACTCCCCGGGCAGCTCGAGGTCCGCTCCGTCGGCCACGTCGAAGTTTACGACCTCGTGGCCGGCCTCCGCCAGCTCGCGGACGACCCATTGTCCCGCTCGTCCCGTTCCGCCTGTGACGACAACGCGCATCTCGACCATCCCCCGTCTCTTGGGCTCGGTGCCGGTGCGCCGCGGTGCGCGGCGGCCTGACCTGCCGAGCGAGCCCCCCGGACCACACGAGGCTTTCGCGAGGGTACACGGCGGGCGGCGTGGGCCCGGCCCCGCGTCTAGGCTTCAGGCCCACCCAGGAGAAGGAGCCCCACCATGGCCCGTATTTTCGTCACCGGTTCAGCCGACGGCCTCGGACGGGAGACCGCGCGGACGCTGCTCGACCAGGGCCACGAGGTGGTCCTGCACGCCCGCAGCACCGCACGGCTCGAAAGCCTCTCCGACCTGATCGACCGGGGCGCAGCGGCGGTGACCGGGGACCTGGCCGACCGGGAGCAGGTGGTCCAGGTCGCGGAACAGGTCAACCGGCTGGGCAGCATGGACGCGGTGGTCCACAACGCCGGGATTAACCGGGGTGGGCCCGTGCTCGCGGTCAACGTGGTGGCCCCGTACCTGCTGACCGCCCTCGTCCAGCGCCCGCCCCGGCTGGTCTACCTGAGCAGCGGGATGCACCGCGGCGGCAGTCCCGACCTGAGCGGACAGGACTGGGGTCCTTCGGCCCGCGGCTCCTACTCCGACAGCAAGCTGTACGTTACAGCACTGGCCCTGGCTGTCGCCCGGCTGTGGCCCGAGGTGGGCAGCAACGCCGTCGACCCCGGCTGGGTGCCCACCCGGATGGGCGGGACGAGCGCACCGGACAGCCTGGAGCTCGGTCACCGCACCCAGGAGTGGCTGGCCACCAGTGAGGAGCCCGCCGCCCGGACCAGCGGCGGCTACTGGTTTCACCAGGAGCGGCAGGTGCCCCACCCCAGTGCGACAAACCAGGGGTTCCAGGACCGCCTCCTCGCCGGGCTGGCCGAGGCCACCGGGGTCTCGCTGGTCTGATCCGAGGCGTCGGCCCGAGCTCCTATCTCAGCCCGGTCCGGGCCACCCCCTCGACGAAGTACTTCTGGAAGAGAGCGAAGACCAGCAGCATCGGCAGGATGGACAGGAAGGACATGGCGAGCAGCGGACCGAAGTCGCTGCCGAACTGGCTGATCAGGAACTGCAGCCCGACCGGCAGGGTGTAGGCGCTAGCGTCGGTCAGGACGATCAGCGGCCAGACGAACTCGTTCCAGCGCCACATGAAGGTGAAGATCACCAGGGCGGCGATGAGCGGCTTCGAAAGCGGGAGGACCACCGACCAGAAGATCCGGAGGTGGCCGGCGCCGTCGAGCCGGCCGGCCTCGATGAGCTCGTCGGGTATTCCCAGGAAGAACTGCCGGGCCATGAAGAGCCCGAATGCCTCCGCCAGCCGAGGAAGCACGACGCCCCAGGTGCTGTTCAGCAGATGGAGGTCGATGACCACCTGAAACTGCGGAATCATGATGACCTGCACCGGCACCATCAGGGTGCTGATGATCAGCAGGAACAGTACGTTGCGAAGCGGGAAGTGCAACTTGGCGAAGGCGTACCCGGCGGCCAGGTTGATCATGAGGGTCAGCACCACGGACAGGCCCGCGATGACCACCGAGTTGAGGAGCCAGCGAGCGAACGGGTACTGCTTCCACGGCTGGACGTAGTTCGCCCAGTGCCAGTTCTGGGGCCACAGCGACACCGGCAGCGAGCTCAGCTCGTCGGTGGTGGCGACCGAGGTCCGCAGCATCCAGTAGATCGGGAACATCATGGCGACCACGGCGACGGTCGCGATGGCGACGCGGATCCACACGACACTGCGTCGTTGACGTGGCCCGCTGCTGTCCCGCTGGGCGTCCGAGTCCTCGGTCTCCGCCACGACCGTGCTGGCGATGGCTTGGCTCACGAGTGCTCACCCCCTCGCTGGGCCCGCCACTGGATGGCGGTGAACCCGAGCATGATGACGTAGATGATGACCCCGATGGCCGCGGCGTAACCCTGCCGCCGTTGGTTGAACCCCTGGTCGTAGGCGTACTGCACCAGGAAGGTCGTCGATGTGCCGGGCCCGCCGCGGGTGAGCACGTAGACGACGTCGAAGACCTGGAAGCTCTGGATGATCGAGTAGATGACCAGGAAGAACGTGGTGGGCCGCAGCAGCGGCCAGGTGATGTAGCGGAGGCGTCGCCAGCCCACCGCCCGGTCGACGGCGGCCGCCTCGTACAACTCGCCCGGGATGGCCTGCAGCCCGGACAGGTAGACCACCATGCCGAAGCCGATGCCCTGCCAGGTGGTGACGACGATGACCGAGACCAGCGCGGCGGTCCCGTTGCCCTGCCAGTCCACCGTCGGGAGACCGACGGTGGTGGACAGCTGGTTGAGGATGCCGGTCAGGGGGTCGAACAACCGGAGGAAGATGATGCCGGACGCGACACCAGAGATGACGACCGGGACGTACGCGAGCGCCCGGAAGAACCCGCGTGCCGGCATCACCCGGTTGAGCAGGAGTGCAGCCCCCAACCCCAGGCCGATGCCGAGCGGGACCGTCACGGCCGTGTAGCCCGCCGTGTTGGCCAGGGCCGTCCAGAAGGTCCCGTCCGCCATGATCGTGCGGTAGTTCTGCACCCCGATGAAGCGCATCCGCCCGAAGCCGGAGTAGCGCTGGAGGCTGTACCAGAAGGTGAGGGCCAGCGGGACGAACATGAAGACCGTGAAGAACAGCAGGGCCGGGCTCGCCAGGATCAGACCGGCGTTGCGCTCAGCCCGCCGGACCGTCCCCGCCCCCCGTCGGCGGACGGTGGCGGGTCGTGGGCTCGGCGCGCGAACCGGCGCCTCGCGAACAGGGATCATCGACGCGGCCTAGACCCGCAGCGCCTGTTCGATCCGCTTGGTCAAGGCGGTGATCACGGCGTCGACGCTGGAGTTCGGGTCGGCGAGGTACTGGTCCATGTTGTCCACGAGGGCCTGGTTGATCCCAGGGAAGGCGGGCAGGGTCGAGGTCTTGACGAGCTTCTCGGGCAGCGTGGTGGCCTGCTTCTGGAAGACGGGCATCAGGTCGTTGCGGGTGGCGAAGTTGAGCTTGGCGTCGACCAGGTCGTTGCGCACCGGGAGCACGCCTGTCTGCTCACAGAAAAGTTGCATGTTCTCTTTCGTAGCGAGAAACTTGGCGAACTCAGCGGCCACCTCCTTGTTCTTCGACTGGTCCGTGACCACCACGGCGTTGCCCCCGAGGTCGGTGGCCGCGCCCACGTTGTGGGGCAGGAAGGTGGCGCCCCACTCGAACTTCTTCTTGATCGTCGTATCGAGCGAGGGGATCAGGAAGTCGCCGGCCTGGATCATCGAGATCTTCTGGGTCGGAAAGATCTCGTCGGGGTACGTCGGTCGCTTCACGAGCACGCTGGGCGCGTGCAGTCCCTGGGTGTAGAGACTCTTGGTCCACTCCAGCGCCTTCCGGGCCTGGTCGGTGTTCAACGCCACGGTCTTGTACGTGTCGTCGAGCACGGCCCCGCCCGCCTGGAACAAGGTGTTGTACCAGCGGTACGCCCCGTACAGCTGGTAGTTGAAGGCGAAGGGTGACGCGTCGCCGTTCGCGCCCTTCAGCTTCTGCAGCACCTCGACGAATTGCTCCCAGCTCCAGGCGGTGTCCAACGTCTGCGGGACGTCGGTGATGCCGGCCTTGGCGAAGTGTGCCTTGTTGTAGATCAGGGCCGAGACGTCGGTGTGGTGCGGGACCCCAGCGGGCGCGCCGCCGACGGTGACCGAGCTCCACAGAGCGGGGAAGAACTGCTGGGCGAACGCGTCGTCCATGTAGTCGGAGAGATCGGCCAGCGCGCCGTTGTTCGCGTAGCCGCTGACGTCGGTGTAGGAGACCCGGAACAGGTCCGGCGCCTGGTTCGCCTGCAGCCGGCGGTCGACAACGGTGCGGATCTGGTCGTAGGGCAGCACCTCGATCTTCACGTCAGCGCCTCGGGCGGACTTGAAGTCGGCCGCGATCTTCTTGACCGCCGCGAGCTCTGCGGCCCCGGCCCCGGGGGTGACCGTGACGGTGCCCGACTGGGCGCCGCGGCCGGCTGCGGCGCTGCTGCCGGTGGACGGGGTCGAGGTCTCGCTGCCGCCTCCGCACCCGGCGAGGCCGATGGCGGCGCCCACCAGACCGGTGGTGCGGAGGAATGTACGACGGTTCAAGGTGCTCATGACGTCCCTTCAGCTCGGCGGGTTGTTGTGGATGACCCGAGCCCGGTTCTGTCCGACAGTAGCCCTGGGTCCTGACACCGCCGGGCCCCCCTCACACGCCGCGAGGACGTCTCGGGCGGGCTGCGTCCAGCTGAACGCACGGTTAAGGTCTGGGGATGACCCGACCCGAAGGCGCCCACCTGAGCGACGGCGAGCTGCGCCGGGTGCAACTCGGCTTACTGGTCGAGCTCGACCGTCTGTGCCGGGCCAACGGGCTGACCTACTACCTCGCTTACGGCACGCTGCTGGGGGCGGTCCGGCATGGCGGCTACATTCCGTGGGATGACGACATCGACGTCATGATGCCGCGGGGCGACTACGACCAGTTGCATGAGGTCTTCGCGGCCGCCGCACCCGCCCACGTGACGCTCGACAGCCCGCAGACCCGGATGGACTGGCCGTTCCCGTACGCCAAGGTCGCCGACGACCGGACGGAGCTGTTCGAGCCGCTCGAGGACCCGTTGCCGCTCGGGGTGAACCTCGACCTGTTCCCGCTCGACGCACTCCCGCCGAACCCGCTCGTACGCAGTCTGCAGTCGGGAGCACTCCGGCTGCTGCGCTGGGCTGTCGAGCTGCGCTACATCGCCGCCGCTCGGGGCCGGGGTTGGCACCATCCGCTGGCCATCACAGTAGCCAAGCCTCTCCTCCGCCTTCTACCCGTGCGGACCCTGGTCGGAGCCTTCACGCGGACGGCGTTGGTCGGTGCCGGCGACCGACTTGGCGTCCGGGTCGGCTCCTACGACTGGTCAGTGCCCGCAGGTGACCTCGGCACACCTTCTGAGCTGAGCTTCGAGGCGCTGCGGTTCCTCGCTCCGGCGCGGCCCGAGGCGGTACTCACCGCGATGTACGGCGACTACGGGCAGCTGCCGCCCGATGAACAGCAGGTTTCCCATCATGCCTTTACCGCGGTGTGGTACGACGGGGACTAGGGCGTGTCCCGTAATGGGGGTGTGACGGGGTCGCGGAGCCAGATCATGATGGCAGCGACGGTGGTGGTGCCGCGGTAGATGCAGTCGCGTTTGTCGTAGCGGGTGGCGACGGCGCGGTGTCCGCGGAGCTTATTGACTGCCCGTTCAACGGTGTT
>JBBQAB010000018.1:0-2541 GCA_038198385.1 Propionibacteriales bacterium | reverse complement strand
CGAGAACGAGGCCGACGCCGAGATTGCCGAGGACGACAACCCGCCCGCCCCGACCGAGTCGAGCGTGGGCGGCGGAAGTGGCGGCGGTGGCACGGAGGTGACCCTCCCGGCGCTCGGTGAGAGCGTCACCGAGGGCACCGTGAGCCGTTGGCTGAAGCAGGTCGGCGAGACCGTCGAGGCCGACGAGCCCCTGTGGGAGGTCTCCACCGACAAGGTCGACACCGAGATCCCCTCCCCCACCTCCGGTGTGCTGCTCGAGATCCGCGTCCAGGAGGACGAGTCCGTCGAGGTCGGCGCGGTGCTGGCCATCATCGGCGAGGCCGGAGCCGCTGCACCCAGCGAGCCCGAGCCCACCCCCGAGCCCGAGCCTCAGCCCCCCGCCGAGAAGCCCAGGACCGCCCCGGCCCCGGCCGCCAAGGTGGACCCTCAGCCCGAGCGCCACGGACCGACCCCGACCGCGGCCCCGACGGCCACTCCCGTCGCCAGCGATTCCGAGGCCGGCTACGTCACCCCGCTGGTCCGCAAGCTGGCCAAGGAGCACGGCGTCGACCTGGCCTCGGTCACGGGCACCGGCGTCGGTGGGCGGGTCCGCAAGCAGGACGTCCTCGCCGCCGCCGAGGCAGCCAAGGCGGCCGCGGCCGCCCCCGCCCCGTCGGCTCCTCCCGCCGCTTCGGCTCCGGCCGCTGCGTCGGCCAAGCCGGCGCAGACCAGCAGCCTGCGCGGGACCACCGAGAAGATGTCGCGGCTGCGCAAGACCATCGCCAAGCGGATGGTCGAGTCGCTGCAGGTCTCGGCCCAGCTCACCGCCACGGTCGAGGTCGACCTGACCGCCATCTCGCGGATCCGGGCGCAGCACAAGGACGACTTCAAGAAGCGCGAAGGCGCGAGCCTGTCCTACCTGCCCTTCATCACCAAGGCCACCATCGAGGCGCTGAAGGTCCACCCCAAGGTGAATGCGACGATCGACACCGAGGCGGGCGAGGTCACCTACCCGAGCGCTGAGCACGTCGGCATCGCGGTGGACACCGAGAAGGGCCTGCTGGTTCCGGTCATCAAGGACGCCGGTGACTTGAACATCGCCGGGCTGGCCAAGAAGATCGCGGACCTGGCCTCGCGTACGCGGTCCAACAAGGTCACCCCCGACGAGCTCAGCGGGGGCACCTTCACCATCACCAACTACGGCTCAGCCGGGACGTTGATGGACTCCCCGATCATCAACCAGCCGCAGGTGGCCATCCTCGGCACCGGGGCCCTGGTCAAGCGGGCGGTCGTCATCAACGACCCGAAGCTGGGCGAGGTCATCGCGGTGCGGGACATGATGTACCTTTCCATGTCCTACGACCACCGGCTGGTCGACGGCGCCGACGCGGCCCGCTTCCTGAGCACGCTGAAGGCGCGCCTCGAAGAGGGTGACTTCGGCTCCGAGCTCGGTCTGTAGCACCCCACGGCATTCGGTCTCCGGGGGTCGGTCAACGACCGGCCCCCGGTCACCGGAGCCACCTACGCCAGGACGGATGACCATGAAGTGGCTACTGTCGGGAGCCTCGGGCTTCCTGGGCTCGGCGGTGCGGGTCCGAATGGCCCACGAGGGCCATGAGGTCGTCCGGCTCGTCCGGCGGGCGCCGGCCACCGCGAGCGAGATCCGGTGGGACCCCAGCGCGGGCGAGCTCGACCCGGGTGTCTTCGACGGTGTCGACGCGGTGGTCAACCTGTCCGGGGCCGGCGTGGCCACCGGGCGGTGGACCGAGTCCCGCCGCGAGGTCATCCTGTCGTCGCGGGTCGACACCACCGGCACCGTGTCCCGGGCCCTGGCGCAGTGGGCCGGCTCGGCGCCGCCCCCGGTCCTCATCCAGGCCAGCGGCATCTCCCGGTACGGCCCGACCTCGGTCGGCGCCCCCTACACCGAGGGCTCCCCGGCCGCCTCGGACTACCTTGCCCGGGTCGTGGTGCAGTGGGAGGCCGCCACCCAGCCGGCCGTGGACGCCGGCGTACGGGTCGTGCTGCTGCGGACCAGCCCGGTGATGGGTCCCGGTGGTGGCCCGTTCGCGCCGATGAAGGCCGCCTGGTCGCTAGGTCTGGGCGCCACCCTCGGCGACGGCCGGCAGCGGATGCCGATGATCAGCCTCGAGGACTACCTCGGGGTGGTGCTCTGGGCGGCGGCCCGCCCGGAGGCCGTCGGACCGTACAACCTGACCCTCCCCGAACCCACCACCAACGCCGAGTTCACCGACCGGCTGGCGGCAGCGCTGCACCGTCCCCGCTGGGCGGCCGCGCCGAAGGTGCTCGTCCGGACCGCTCTTGGCGAGCTTGCGGACCAGCTCGTCGGGGACGTCTGGGTCCTGCCCCAGCGACTGCTCGAGGACGGCTACGTCTTCAGCGACGCGGACGTGGACAGGCTCATCGCCTCGGCCCTGGGTCGTCCCTGAGCCGTACGCCGTCTTCCTGGCCAGACCGGCCTGCACCAGACCGGCCTGCACCCGACCGGCCCGCACCGGGCCGGGCCGGGACGCCCGTCTGGTCCCCGCGGAGCCCACGTAGAAT
>JBBQAB010000017.1:0-3216 GCA_038198385.1 Propionibacteriales bacterium | reverse complement strand
GGCGCGCCTGACGTCCTACTTCCAGGACATCGTCAACCTGCACCCGCGCACCGCCACGATGGTCACCAGCGCGGCGAGCGTCGAGTGGACGGTGGTCAACACCGAGGTCGAGGCGCTGCAGCTGGAGTACTCCTGGATCAAGCAGTTCGACCCCCGCTTCAACGTCAAGTACCGCGACGACAAGTCCTACCCGTGGATGGCGGTCACCCTGGCCGAGGAGTACCCCCGCGTCATGGTCGGCCGCGGACCCAAGCGCAAGGGCAACCGCTACTTCGGGCCGTACTCCCACGCCTGGGCCATCCGGGAGACCGTCGACCTGGTGCTGCGGGTCTTCCCCATGCGGTCCTGCCGGCCCGGGGTGTTCAAGAACCACCGCCAGCTCGGCCGCCCCTGCCTGCTCGGTTACATCGGCAAGTGCTCCGCACCCTGCATCGACCGCGTCTCCGCCGCGGAGCACCGAGAGATCGTGGACGAGTTCTGCCAGTTCATGTCCGGCCAGGCGGCGCCGATGATCCGGCGGCTCACGGGGGAGATGAAGGCGGCCAGCGCCGACCTGGAGTTCGAGCGGGCGGCCCGGCTGCGCGATGACATCGGGGCTCTGGAGCGGGCCATGGAGCAGCAGGCCGTCGTCTTCGCCGACGGCACCGACGCGGACGTGATCGCCCTTGCCGAGGACCCCCTGGAGGTGGCGGTCCAGATCTTCCACGTCCGGGGCGGCCGGGTCCGGGGCCAGCGCGGCTGGGTGGCCGACCGCTCCGACGACGGCGGCACCGCGGAGCTGATCGAGCAGTTCCTGCTCCAGCTGTACGCCGAGGTCGACCTCACCGCCGACGACCGCGACGTCGTCCCCCGGGAGATCCTGGTGCCTGCCCTGCCCTCCTCGCTGGAGTCGATGACCGGCTGGCTCTCGGACCGCCGCGGTTCCCAGGTCGCCATCCGGGTCCCGCAGCGCGGCGACAAGCGCGCCCTGATGGAGACGGTGTCCCGCAACGCCAGCCAGACCCTGATCCGCCACAAGACCACCCGGGCCGGGGACCTCTCGACCCGGAACCGGGCGCTGGAGGAGATCCAGGAGGCGCTGGAGCTGCCCACCGCCCCGCTACGGATGGAGTGCTTCGACATCTCCAACCTGCAGGGTACGGAGGTCGTCGCCTCGATGGTCGTCTTCGAGGACGGGCTGCCCCGGAAGAGCGAGTACCGCCGGTTCGTCATCCGGGGGGTGGACGGCCAGAACGACGTGGCCTCCATGCACGAGGTCATCACGCGGCGGTTCAAGCGACTGATCGACGACCGGGCCGCCATGACGCGGCACGAGTCCGAGGCCGGTGACGAGGACGGCCCGCTGCTGATCGACCCGACCACCGGGGCGCCGCGGCGGTTCGCGTACGCCCCCGCGCTCGTCGTGGTGGACGGGGGTCCGCCCCAGGTGGCGGCGGCGGCCCTGGCCCTGGACGAGCTCGGCATCTCCGACGTCGCCCTCTGCGGTCTGGCCAAGCGGCTGGAGGAGGTCTGGCTGCCCGACGTCGAGGACCCGGTCATCCTGCCGCGGACCAGCGAGGGCCTCTACCTGCTGCAGCGGCTGCGCGACGAAGCGCACCGGTTCGCCATCACCCACCACCGGTCACGGCGCAGCAAGTCGATGGTGGAGTCCCTGCTGGACCAGGTCCCCGGGCTCGGGGAGGTCCGGCGCAAGGCGCTGCTGACCCACTTCGGGTCGCTGAAGAAGCTGCGGGCCGCCACGGTCCAGGAGATCGCCGCGGTGCCCGGGTTCGGCGAGAAGACCGCCATTTCGATCAAGGTCGCCCTGGAGGCCCAGCCGCAGCGCGACGCGGTCAATATGGCCACGGGTGAGATTCTCTGACTGTGTCACGATAATGAGGACCGTGACTGCCGAGACGTCCGAGCCCCCCCTCAAGCCTCTCCGTCTGGTCGTGGTCACCGGGATGTCGGGAGCCGGGCGGTCGACGGCCGCTCACACCCTGGAGGACCTGGGGTGGTACGTGGTGGACAACCTGCCGCCCAGCGTCCTCCCGGAGGTCTGCGAACAGGCCCGCAAGATCGACCTGGACCGGCTGGCCGTCGTGCTGGACGTCCGGACGCGGTCCTTCTTCGAGCAGCTCCCGACGATGTTCTCCGACCTCAGCGAGGACGGCACCCTGCCGGAGATCCTCTACCTGGAGGCCGCCGACGACGTCATCGTCCGCCGCCAGGAGTCCGTACGCCGCCCGCACCCCCTGCAGGGCGACGGTCGCCTGCTGGACGGCATCACGGCCGAGCGCGAGACGCTGGCCACCCTGCGGGCCGCGGCCGACCTGGTGATCGACACCTCCTCGCTGAACGTCCACCAGCTCGCGTCGCGGGTGACCCACGCGTACGGGGGCGAGAGCAACGACCGCCTCCGGGTGACCCTGCTGTCGTTCGGCTTCAAGAACGGCATCCCGGTGGACGCCGACATGGTGCTGGACGTGCGGTTCCTGCCCAACCCGCACTGGGTCCCCGAGCTCCGTCCCCAGACCGGTCTGAGCCGGCCGGTCAGCGACTACGTGCTCCGCCAGCCGGGCGCTGAGGAGTTCCTGACCACGCTGCAGAACCTGCTGGAGGTGGTCTCGGTCGGCTACCTGCACGAGGGCAAGCGGTTCGCCACCATCGCCATCGGCTGCACGGGCGGCAAGCACCGCAGCACCTCGATGGTCGAGGAGTTCGCTCGTCGGCTCCGCGAGTCCGGCCAGCCCGCCACCGTGCTGCACCGTGACGTGGGGCGCGAATGAACCGCACCCGACTGCTGCCCGCGGTCGTCGCGTTCGGTGGCGGTCACGGTCTCTCGGCGTCCCTCTCGGCCTTGCGCCGGGTCACCGACCGGCTGACCGCCATCGTCACCGTGGCCGACGACGGTGGTTCCTCGGGTCGGATCCGGTCCGAGCTGAACTGCCTCCCGCCGGGTGACCTGCGGATGGCCCTGGCGGCTCTCTGCGGGGACGACGAGTCCGGGCGCACCTGGGCCGACGTCCTCCAGTACCGCTTCGACAGCGTCGGCCCGCTGGGGGACCACGCCATCGGGAACCTGCTCATCGCCGGGCTCTGGGAGCGGCTGGGCGACCCGGTGGCCGGCCTGGACATGGTGGCCCGGCTGCTCGGAGCCAAGGGGCGGGTGCTGCCGATGGCCTCGGTCCCGCTCGACATCACCGCTGAGGTGCTGGGGCTGGACGCAGACCGGCC
>JBBQAB010000016.1:0-4537 GCA_038198385.1 Propionibacteriales bacterium | reverse complement strand
CGGTCGAGGAGCAGGTCGAGATCGTCGACCGGCTGCGCGAGGAGGTCGACCACTCCTACGCCGAAGCTGTCCGGTCCATCCAGGTCCAGACCGCCGACGGCACCCTGCTGCGCGGAGAGGTGCTGGCCCGCTGGCACGAGTTCGTCGGCACGGGGGAGTTCTTCCGCGCCCTGGAGCAGAAGGTCAGCTGGCTGCGCGACCGGGTCGTGTCCGCCCTCAAGGGCGAGCCGCCGGGGGCCAGCAACCTCAAGGTCGCCGTCGAGTCGGGGCTGGAGTCCCTGATCCTGGCCGAGGGCGACGCCGCGGCGGAGCGGGCCGAGGCCTCCTGGCAGGCCAACGCGGCCGGTCGCGAGCTGGTCCGTGGCGTCGACGCCGACCTGTCCCACGCCTCGGCGGACTTCCCGCAGGCCACGGCCCGGGCTATCCGGGACTGGCAGGGGGCCGTGCTGGACCTGGTCGCCGACGAGGGGATGGGCAAGCGCTCCCGGGCTAGGTTTCTCGCCTTCGGCGTCAACGGGGTGGGGGTCGCCCTGATGATTGTGGTCTTCGCCCACACCGGTGGCCTGGTCGGCGCCGAGGTCGGGGTCGCCGGGGGCACCGCGGTCCTCGCCCAGCGAGTGCTGGAGGCGGTCTTCGGGGACCAGGCCGTACGCCGGCTGGCCGAGACCGCCAAGACCGACCTCGACGCCCGGATCGAGACCCTGCTGTCGGGTGAGCTGATGCGCTACCACCTCGTGCTGGACAGCCTGGCCGTCCGGGCCGACCAGGCCGTACGGCTGCGCCAGGCCGCCGCCGACCTGCAGCAGGCCCGCGGCCACGGGCTGCCGGCCGTCCGGCCCGAGCTGGAGGCCGACCCGGCCACCCAGGACCGGCGGATGCTGGAGCCCCCGGAGGTGAGCCAGGTCCCCGTCATTGCTTCGGACCCGGTCGACGAGGTGGTCGAGGCCGAGCTCGTCGAGCGACCCCCGGTCCGGGAGACCCTGGGATGACCCGGTCACCGGCCCCGCCGCCCCGGTCACCGGCCAAGCCGCCCCGGTCACCGGCCCCGCTGCCCCGAGGGGCGGGCCGCTGATGGCGGGCAAGGGCCTGTCGCTGCTCAGCCGCAGGGACCGAAGCGTCCCGTTGGTGCCGAAGGTCCGGGCGTTGGCCGAAGCCGTAGAGCTGAGCGAGGGTCGGGTCGACGCCGAGACCCTCGCCGAGGCTCGGCGCGTCGTGAGCCAGGCCGACCGCCGGCTGTCGATCTCGGGTGGGGCGACCGTGGTCGCGTTAGCAGGCGCCACCGGCTCGGGCAAGTCGAGTACGTTCAACGCCTTGACCGGCACCGACCTCGCCGTCGTCGGCGTACGCCGTCCCACCACCTCCCAGGCGATGGCCTGCAGCTGGGGTGCGGAGTCGGCCGAGGAGCTGCTGGACTGGCTGGCCATTCCGCGCCGGCACGCCCTCGAGCCGGCCCCGGAACGGGCCGCTGCGCTGGACGGGCTCGTGCTGCTGGATCTGCCCGACCACGACTCCACCGAGCTGGCCCACCGGACCGAGGTGGACCGGCTGGTGCAGCTCGTCGACATGCTCATCTGGGTCGTCGACCCCCAGAAGTACGCCGACGCCGCCCTGCACGACCGCTACCTCAAGCCCCTGGCCCAGCACGCCGAGGTGATGATGGTGCTGCTCAACCAGGCCGACAAGCTCACCGTGGCCGAGCGCGAGCGGTGCCTGACCGATCTCCGGCGCCTGCTCGATTCGGAGGGGCTGGGCCGGGTCCAGATCCTCGCCGTGTCCGCGGTGACCGGGCTCGGCCTGGACACGCTGCGCGGCGTCCTGGCGCGTCAGGTGACCGACAAGGCCGCGGCCGCGCGCCGGCTGGCGGCCGACGTCTCGGTGGCGGCCTCCTCGCTCAGCGCGGCGTCGGGCACTGCCCCGGCGGCTGAGCTCGGCCGCGGGACGGTGGAGCGGCTCAACGTCAGCCTCGCCCAGGCCGCCGCGGTGCCCGTGGTCACCGACGCCGTTGGGCAGGCCTGGCGGCTGCGCGGCGGTCTGGCCACGGGCTGGCCGGTGCTGGCCTGGCTGGCCAAGTTCAAGCCCGACCCGCTCCGCCGTCTCCACCTGGACCGGATCACCGGTCGGCAGCGTCCCCGGGAGATCGCCGCCGCGGCTCGCCGGGGCGAGGTCGACCCGTCGGCGGTCGGCCGGACGTCGCTGCCGGCGACCACCGGGGTCCAGCGCGCGCGGATGGACAGTGCCCTCCGGGCTCTCGCCGACGAGGCGGCGGCTGGGCTCGACCGGGGTTGGTCCGACGCGGTGAAGCGCGCGGCTCGGTCCGCCGAGGCGGGCCTGCCGGACGCTCTGGACCGGGCCGTGGCCGGGACCGACCTCGGCGTGGCCGGACACCATCGCTGGTGGTGGGCGGTGCAGACCGTGCAGTGGGTCCTGGTCGCGGCCGTGGTGGCGGGGCTGGTCTGGCTGGGATCGGCGTTCGGTCTGGCCTATCTCCAGCTTCCCCCGCTGCCGCGCGTCGCGTGGTGGGGTCTGCCCGCTCCGACGGTCCTGACCCTGGGTGGGGTGCTGGCCGGCCTCGCCCTCGCCGGTCTGGCCCGGATCGGGGTCGAGGTCGGGGCCCGCCGACGGGTCCGGCAGGCGCGGATGGCGCTACGCGCCTCCATCGGCCGGGTCAGCCAGGAGCAGGTGGTGGTTCCGGTCCGGGCCGAGCTCGACCGCTACGCCCGGGCCCGGGACGCCCTGGAGCGGGCGCGGGGCTAGGTCCTCCGGTCCACAGGGCCAGGACACGCTCGAACGGTTCGGCCCCGTCCACAGGCGGCTGAGCGCCGGGGTTGTCCACACACGAGCCGCGTTCGCCGACGCTCGTTCCCGGTCGTCCGCATCCTCTGGAGGTCAGCACCACCCGACCGAAGGAGTTCTCATGGAGGCGTACGTACAGATGACCGGTTTCGTGGGCGGAGACGTCGAGCTGCGGCACGACGACCCGCCTGTGGCGAGCTTCCGGCTGGCCTCGACCCCCCGCTTCCGCCGGGGCGACACCTGGGCCGACGGCCCCACCACCTGGATGAGCGTGACCTGCTTCCGGGCCCTGGCCGAGAACGCGGTGGTGAGCATCCGCCGGGGTGACCCGGTCGTGGTCGTCGGCCGGCTCCGGACCAGCGTCTACGAGAAGGACGGCCAGGTCGTGGAGCGGCTCACGCTCGAGGCCACCTCCGTCGGGCACGACCTCAACCGAGGGATCGCGGTCTTCCGCCGGGCCGACCGGACGGCCGGTGAGGACTCCGGGGGCACCGCCGAACGGGTGGTCGACCCCGGCCCCGAGACCACGGCCGAGACCGCGCCCAAGGCCCG
Organism: Propionibacteriales bacterium; assembly: GCA_038198385.1. GTDB lineage: Bacteria > Actinomycetota > Actinomycetes > Propionibacteriales > Propionibacteriaceae > Microlunatus. Next base: position 1,192 of record JBBQAB010000016.1, on the reverse strand, counting down.
GCCCGAGACCGCCGGGCCGCCCGCAGCTCAGGTCACCGGGCCGACGAAGGAGTCCGCCCCCGACGGGTCGTCGGTGGTCCCGCCGGCCACGACCCGGGACCGCGCCCCCCGGAGCCGGTCGAAGGCGGCCTGAGCTGCGGACCCCGATCCGGTCAGGTGGCGGTGGGGGCACGGGTCCGAAGGCGCCGGGTCGGGCGGTGCGGGCCCTCGAGCGGGCCCGACCGGGGGTGACGCTGGCATACTGGGGCGTCGCGGCCCTTCGTCTGGCCGAGCCGCCACCCGCACCCAAGCAAAGGTCTCACCTAAGTCATGCCTGAGTTCGTCTACTCGATGCACAACGTCCGCAAGGCCCTGGGCGACAAGGTCGTTCTGAACAACGTCACGCTGTCGTTCTACCCCGGCGCCAAGATCGGCGTCGTCGGCCCCAACGGGACCGGGAAGTCGACCCTGCTCAAGCTGATGGCCGGCCTGGAGATACCCAGCAACGGCGACAGCATGCTGGCCAAGGACGCCACGGTCGGCATCCTGCTGCAGGAGCCGCCGCTGACCGAGGGCAAGACCGTGCTCGAGAACATCGAGGAGGCGGTGGCCGACATCAAGGCCCTCCAGGCACGGATGGACGAGCTGGGGGTCCTGATGGGCGAGCCCGACGCCGACTTCGACGCGCTGATGGCCGAGATGGGCGACGTTCAGACCGAGCTGGACCACCGCAACGCCTGGGACATCGACTCCCAGCTGGAGCAGGCGATGGACGCCCTGCGCTGCCCGCCGCCGGACGCCATCGTGGATGTGCTGTCCGGTGGTGAGCGTCGTCGCGTGGCGCTCTGCAAGCTGCTTCTGCAGCAGCCGGACCTGCTGCTTCTCGACGAGCCCACCAACCACCTGGACGCTGAGTCGGTGCACTGGCTGGAAGGTCACCTCAAGGCCTACGCCGGTGCCGTCCTGGCTGTCACCCACGACCGGTACTTCCTGGACAACGTGGCCGAGTGGATCCTGGAGCTGGACCGTGGCCAGGCCCACCCGTACGAGGGCAACTACTCCACCTACCTGGACAGCAAGCGGGCCCGGCTGCAGGTCGAGGGCAAGCGCGACGCCAAGCGGGCCAAGATCCTGGAGCGCGAGCTGGAGTGGGCCCGCTCCAACCCCAAGGCGCGCCAGGCCAAGAGCAAGGCGCGGCTGGCCCGCTACGAGG
>JBBQAB010000015.1:0-15018 GCA_038198385.1 Propionibacteriales bacterium | reverse complement strand
GACCTTGCCGGCCCACATCTTGCTCGCCTCGTCATCGGCCACCTCCACCAGGGCGAACCGCGCAGAAATTCCTTGGTCTCGACGTAGGGTCCGTCGGTGATCAGCATGGTTCCGTTGGTGGGGTCGGCCCTGTAGACCGGGCCGTCCTCCTCCCTCCAGACCGCCGGCGAGTACGTACACGCCGGCAGCCTTCATCTCGGCTTGGCTGCTATCCATATCGAACATCGTGGCACTGCACTCAACGATTCCCGAGTCTGCCCTCCGCTTCGATTGGCGCACATAGCGATAGATCTGCGCGCCGACACCACTACAAGAGGACTGCTCGAGAACGACGGCTACGCGTAACTCGCTCCCCGGGGCCGGGTGACGTGCCTGAGCCCGGCCCTACTTGACGGCGACGATCTCGACGGTGCGGATGTCGGGATCGCTGGCGAGCAGGTCGGGCCCGACTTGGCCGAGCGCTTGCGGGATCTGTCCGCCGAGGTGGGCTTGGAGGGCGTCGTCGGTCTCGAAGGTGTCGAAGATGCCGTAGGTGGTGTCGCTGATCTTGAAGGCGTACCAGGTGACAGTGCCTTCCTCGGCAACTGCGATCGCGCGTCCCGATTCGAGGAACGCTGCAAGGTCAGCGCCCTTGTCGGGCTTGGCTTCGAGCAGCGCGAGGATTCCGAGTCGGACGGTCATGGGCTCTCCTGTGGGTCGGTGTCGGTATGGACGTGGCTGATCTATAGATCGGCTAGGCCGTGTTGCGGCGATCAGCAGTCCATAACAGTCATCGTTGCAGGGTCGAGACTGAGCGCCTCCACCGGACGCACCAAGGCGGCCGCGCTAGCTCATACAAACCGATCTGCGCGTTGGTGCTTCACGCGACCATGCTCGCTATCGACGGATATTTCGCGTTGACTCGACGACCACGGCAGCCGATGCACGGGGTACAGCGGTCGCAGCGTTTGTCTGTCCGGCGTGATCCAACCTCAGCCTCAGCGGAAGCCGGTGATGAAGTGCGGCTGGTAGCCGCTCTCCAGGGCGTCCACCTCGTCCGAACTCAGCGAGACGTCCAGCGCCGCCACCGCGTCGGACAGGTGCGAGGCCTTGGTGACCCCGACGATCGGCGCACTAACCACCGGGTTGCGCAGCACCCAGGCCAGCGCGACCTGGGCCCGCGGCACCCCGCGCGCCGAAGCGACCTCGGCCACCCGCTCGACGATCTGCCGGTCGGAGTCCAGGTACAGCGTCTTGCCGAACTCATCGGTCTCGCTGCGCGCGCTGCTGTCGTCCCAGTCGCGGGTCAGCCGGCCACGGGCCAGCGGGCTCCACGGAATCGCCCCGACGCCCTGGTCGGCGCACAGCGGCAGCATCTCGCGCTCCTCCTCGCGGTAGAGCAGGTTGTAGTGGTTCTGCATGGAGACGAACCGGGTCCAGCCGTTGCGCTCGGCCAGGTACTGGGCCTTGGCGAACTGCCAGGCGTACATCGACGAGGCGCCCAGGTAGCGCAGCTTGCCGGCCTGCACCACGTCGTGCAGCGCCTGCATGGTCTCCTCGATCGGGGTCGAGGAGTCCCAGCGGTGGATCTGGTAGAGGTCGACGTAGTCGGTGCCCAACCGGGTCAGGCTGGCGTCGATGGCCCTCAGGATCGCCTTGCGCGACAGCCCGGCGCCGTTGGGCCCCTCGTGCATCCGACCGTGCACCTTGGTGGCCAGGACGATCTCGTCCCGATGGCCCCAGTCGGCCAGCGCGCGCCCGACGATCTCCTCGCTGCTCCCGGCGGAGTAGACGTTGGCGGTGTCCAGGAAGGTGATCCCGGACTCCAGCGCCTGCTTGAGGAGGGGGCGACTGTCGGCCTCGCCGAGGGTCCAGGCGTGGTTGCCGCGGTCGGGCTCCCCGAAGCTCATGCAGCCCAGGACGACCCGCGAGACCTCGAGGCCCGTGTTCCCCAGCTTGACGTAGTCCATCGATCTACCTTCCCGTGGTCCGACCTCCCAGCCTTCCACACCCCCGGTGGACCGGCCGAGGCAGCCGGATCGGCGTACGATCGAGCCAGCTGGGGCAGGAGACGCAATGGAGCGGCGTACGCGGGCGGTAGGCCACTGGCTGGCGCCCGCCGTCGTGGCCGGGCTGCTCCTTCTCAGCTCGTGCGGGCTCGCCTCCTACGCGCTTCCCAACCCCACCGTGCCCGCCGCCCCGGCGGCCGACGCCGTGGTCCACCCGAGATGGTCGGGGTGCGGGGCAACCGGGGCCTTCACGACGGACGAGGGCGGCGGCGCCGTTCGGCCTCCGGGCGGTGCCGTCCCCGTCGGGTTCGTGGCCGTCGCCGCCCTGCGCTGCTCGCAGGGTGAGCGCACGACGGCCGCCGGTGACACCGTGCAGGTCAATCTGGAGGGGCGGGCCGACGACATCGACGCCCTGCTCACCTACCTCGCCCGGCCCAGCGAGACCTCGACCCACCCCGACAGGCTCGTGTGCCCCGCCGTCGGCTGGGTCCCGCCGTGGCTGTTCCTCCAGGATGCGAGTGGTCACTGGCTCACCCCCGCCCTGCCCACCGGCGCCTGCGGGATGCCGCTCGACGACGCGACGGACACCGGGCCGGCGTACGCCAACCTGACCTTCTTCGATCGGGTGGTGGGGCGTGGCTGAGTAGTCGTGCGCGCGGCCGCCCCCGGGACGTGCACCCAGCAGGCGGCCGTCAGGGGCAGGGCCCGGACCATCCCCGGCCGCCGCTCCGTCGTCCGGCTGTCAGGCCGGGTCGAAGCCGTACCGCTCCCCCGCGTCGATCTCGACGCCCAGCACGTTGCCGGGCGGGGCGAGCGGACAGGCCCAGGCGGGGTCGTAGGCACACGAGGGGTTGTACGCGAAGTTCAGGTCCACGACCAGGGTCGCCGGGTCGGTGCCGGCACCGAGGTCGGCTCCCTTGACCGTGTCCAGCAGGTAGCGACCGCCACCGTACGTGCCCCCGGGTCGCCCGGCGAGCCCGTCCCGGACGGGCAGGAACAGACCCCCGCCGTACGTCTGCAGCCGCCAGAGGTCGAGGGTCCCGCCGTCGGGCAGCCTGAGGAGTCCGATCCGCTCGAACGGCACGTCGCCGTCGGTGCCCGTGGTCACCTCGATGGTGGCCGGTTCGGCGGTGGTCACGGTCAGCTCCAAGCGCCAGGCGGGGTCGTAGTCGGCCACGGGCAGCCCGGTGAAGCCGACCCGCCCCGCCGGAGTCAGGGGTGAGGCCGGGTGGTGGGCGAAGAGGTCGTCGCGACCCGCTCGCCACGCCGTGTGCGCGGCCGCCGGGTCATCGACGGCGAGCCGGCGGACCTCGGCGTACAGGGCCCAGACCCGGCGACGCCAGTCGGCCACCTCGACCGCGGACTGCAGTGCTGTCATGCCGCCACCGTGGCACCTTCCTCGCGCCGGCGCCAAACCGGGCGCTGAACGCAGCGAGCCGCCGCCGTCAACGACCCAGCACCTTGCCCACCGGGTCGGCTCGGTGGACAGGACCTGCTTGAGCAGGGCGTTGTCCTCGTGGCACTTGACCGTCACGGCAGCCCCCCAGAAACGGGTCCGGCCGCCGAACCGCCGCAGCTGAACGGGGATCGACTCCAGCTCCTCGCCGTAGCGGTCGACGAGGTCGCCAGTGCTGAGCTGGTGGTCGGGCAGGACCGGGGTCACGGGGTCAGTCGGGGTCACGGGGCCCGGGCCTCCTGCCGGATGGTGCGTCCAGGCCCGCCTCCTCCAGGCAGGTCCGAGCCCAGTCCAGATCCGCCGACTGGACAAACCCGGGTCGCCCAGGGCGTCACCCCGGGAGGTGTTGACCAGCACGACCGCCTGGTGGTGGTGGGACCCCTCCTTGATGGCCGAGGCCACGGCGGCCCGGCCGGGAGCGGCGCAGGTGGGCGGCGACCCAGAGGGCCTCACCGGGGGCGGAGACACCGACCGCGACCACGACGACGTCGATGCCGTCGCCGAGCTGCCGGATGCCGAACGTGAGGCGGGCCTGGCCGTTGATCGAGTCGAGCCCGATCAGGCCGATGGTCAGACCGACGGCGAAGCCGTAGCAGGTGCTGAGCGAGAGAGCGGCGCTGATGGCCAGGTCACGGACGACATATCGGCTGCCCAGCACGATACCGAGCCGTAGAACAGCAGGCCGCCGCTGATGAACCGCGGACCGTGGGGGACCAGTCCGAGATCGACCGGATGTTCGTCCGGGGCGAGCAGACCGCCACCCTGGCCCCGCTGCCCAAGATCATGACCACCGAGACCGCCGAGCTGGTCCGAGCGGCGCTGCTCCCCCACCTGAGGGCGGGAGGTCTGCCGGTGGTGTAGAACGGCACGATGGACTATCGCACTCTTGGGCGCAGTGGTTGCGCCGTCTCCAACCTCTGTCTCGGCACCATGACCTTCGGGGCGGAGACCGACGAGGCCGGTTCGCACGCCCAGCTCGACCGCTTCGTCGAGGCCGGCGGCACGCTGGTCGACACCGCCGACGTCTACTCCAAGGGCGTCTCGGAGGAGATCATCGGCCGCTGGTTTGCCAGCCGGCCGGCCGACGTCACCGACCGCGTGGTGCTGGCCACCAAGGGCCGCTTCCCCACCACCGAGGGCCCCAACAGCACCGGCCTCTCCACCCGCCACCTGACCCGGGCCCTGGACGCCTCGCTCCGCCGGCTGGGCCGGGACTCGGTCGACCTCTACCAGGTGCACGCGTTCGACGAGTTCACCCCGCTGGAGGAGACCCTGCGCACCATGGACGGGTTCATCAGGGCCGGCAAGATCGGCTACTGGGGCCTGTCCAACTTCACGGGCTGGCAGCTCACCAAGGTGGTGCACCTGGCCGAGCAGCTCAACGTCGCGGCGCCGGTCACCCTGCAGCCGCAGTACAGCCTGATCGTGCGCGAGATCGAGTGGGAGATCGTGCCGGCCGCCCTGGACGCCGGTCTCGGCCTGCTGCCGTGGAGCCCCCTCGGCGGGGGCTGGCTGTCGGGCAAGTACCGCAAGGACGCCCGCCCCACCGGCGCCACCCGGCTCGGCGACAACCCCGAGCGGGGCATGGAGGCGTACGACCGCCGCGGCAACGCCCGGACCTGGGACATCATCGACGCCGTCCAGGAGGTCGCGGAGGCCCGCGGCGTCTCGATGGCCGAGGTGTCGCTGGCCTGGCTGACCGACCGCAAAGGGGTCACCTCCACCATCCTGGGGGCGCGCACCCTGGAGCAGCTGGAGACCAACCTGCTGGCCGCCGGCCTCCACCTGAACGCCGAGGAGACCGCCCGGCTGGACGCCGCCAGCGACCTGGCCGCAGCGGACTACCCGTACGGCGAGATGGGCATGCAGCAGCGGAGCCGGACCCTGTCGCTCTGACCTCCCCCGCCTGGGCGCCATCGGTGCGCTGCCTCGACGGCGCGCTGCCTCGACGGGGCCCCGGGCTCAGGCGGGCTCAGATGGGCGGGACGGGGTCGGTCTGCAGGACCGACAAAATGTTGCCGGCGGGGTCGGTGAACCAGGCGATCGCCGGCCCCCGACCGCGCTGGATGCCGCGGGGGTCCTCGACAAAGTCATAGTGCTCGAAGCTGACCCCGCGGCCGACGAGCTCGTCCACCGCCGCGTCGATGTCGGCGACGGGGAAGTTCAGCACCGTAAAGGTCGCGGGCTGGTGGCCCGGCTTGGGATAGACGAGCACGGGATGTCCGCCCTCGATCTGGAGGGTGAACATCCCGTGGTCGTCGCGGACCTCCAGACCGAGCGTGTCGGCGTAGAAGGTCCGGGCGGCGGCGAGGTCGTCGACGGAGAACCCGCTGAACGCGGGTGAGTGGCTGAGCATGGCGACTCCTGAGGTCCGGGCGCCCCGGTATCGGTCCGGGGTTCTGTGCTGACTATGACCTCAGCGGGGCCCGGATGTCATCGGTGCGCCAGGACCGCCGTCGCGCCACGGTCGTCGTCGCGCCGGATCTCGGGCCTCAGCCCGACCGCCCGGATCGTCGCCGCGGCCCGTTCCGTCTGGGCCTCGCTGGTCTCGACGAGCAGGTGACCGTCATCCGCGAGCCAGTCCGGGGCGGACCGGATCACCCGGGTGAGCACGGCGAGCCCGTCGGCGCCGCCGTCCAGGGCCGCATGCGCCTCGTGCAGCCGGGCCTCCCGGGGCATCAGAGCGATCGCCTCGCTGGGGACGTACGGGGCATTGGCCACCAAGACGTCGACCCGGCCTCGCAGCCGGCCCGGGAGCGCGGCGTAGAGATCGCCGACGAACACCTGCGCGCCGTACGGGGTCAGGTTGACCCGCGCCCAGGCGACCGCGGCCGGGTCGAGGTCGGCGGCGACGAGCTCGACCCCGGGCACCCGGTCGGCCACGACCGCTCCGAGAGCCCCGCTCCCGCAGCAGAGGTCCAGAACCACCGAACCAGGTCGAGCCAGGCCGGCGGCCGCCTCGGCCAGCAGCTCGGTCCGCACCCGCGGGACGAAGACGCCGGGGCCGACCGCGACCCGGAGCCCGCCGAATTTGGCCCAGCCCAGAACGTACTCCAGGGGCTCACCCGCGACTCGTCGCGCAACCAGCGACTCCCGGAGGGTGGCGTCGGCGGTCGCCTCGACCAGCAGGGCCGCCTCGTCCTCAGCGAAGACGCAGCCGGCCGCCCGCAGCCGGAACACCAGGTCGGCTGGCCCTTCCGGATCCACCGGGTCAGCCCTGGACCACCGGGGCCTGGCCGCCGGGGTCCATCGCCTGCTGCCGGGCCCGCTCGCGGCACTCTGCGACCCGCTGCAGATCGTAAGGGTCGGGGTCCTCGGCGCGGAACTCCCGCAGCAGCGCCTCGACCTGCCGGTCCAGGCAGGCCGTCGTGGCCGGGTCGGCGCTCAGTCCGCGAAAGCGGTCGGCCAGACCCAACACGCTCAGCACGACCTCGGTGGAGGTGGCTGCGTGCGGACGCAGCTGGTTGAAGACGAGCTCCACGACCTCGGAGGCGGGCACGCTGATCTCGACCAGTCGGAGCCGGCCGTCACGGGTGTAGGCGTTGGGCCGCGGCGGCCGCCGCACCAGCGGGGCCAGTCCGACGCCCAGCTCGGTGATGGCGTTGATGGCGGTGTACGGGTCGTTCGTGCTCGGCGACAGGGCCCGGACGGCCATCTCGACCAGCTGCTGGGCGGCGTAGCGAACGTCTTGCCGCGGCGTCCGGATGGAATCGATCTCCATCTGTCGACGGATCGCCTTCTGCAGCTTGTCTACCCTGTCCTCGTCGGAGCCCTCCTCGGACCCGTCCTGCTCGCGGGTGCCAGCCTTCTCGACGGGGTGGTCCAGCCACACCTGGGCCAGCAGATCCCCCTCGTGCACGTGGTCACCCACCGCGAGCATCAGCTGGATCCGGGCGTCGTGCTCCTCGGCCAGGGAGATGAGCGACCCACGGTCCACGACCTGAAGATAGCCCGCGTTCTCGGCGCAGACGTCGTGGCCGGGCGGCGGGTCGTTGGGTGCGTGGGCCGATACCTCGGTGTCGGGTTGGGGTCCACCCCCCTTGACCGACTGCTGCAGCTCGTCGAGGACCTGCTGGGCCAGGGTCGACACCTGGATCGAGTCGGCGATGTGGTGGATGAAGTAGATCAGGACCGCCACGTTGACCACCGCCAGACCGATGGCGAGGGTGACCGCGAGGTGCGGGACGAACCCGCCCTGCTTGTCGCCTTCGGTCCGGACTGTCCGCAGGACCAGCAGGGCGTAGAGGAAGGTCGCCCCGAAGGTCCCGAGCACGGTCTGGTTGCCGCGGTTGGCCATGAAGTTGCGGACCAGGCGCGGGCCGTAGGTGGAGCTCGCGGTGGCGATCACCGAGATGGTGATGGAGAAGGAGGTCGCCGCGACGCCGAGCATCGAGCCACCGATGGCCGACAGCAGGTCGCGGCTGCCGGAGGCTCCGATGGAGCTGACGAAGGGCAGCTGGGCGATCGCCGGAGCGGCCCCAATCGTCCGGTCGAGGGCGATCATCAGCTCCGAGAGCCCGATGGCACCCACCAGGAGCAGCCCGGGGATGAACCAGAACGACTCGGTGGCAGCAATCAGACGATGTCGGAGTCGTAGCACACGTCATCGTAGACAGAGATGACGGCGGCCGGCGCCGTGTGGGCGGGACTCACGACGACGGGGAGGTCACGACACCGGTCCGAGTGTGGGGACCGGCCCCAACCCGTCGGGCCGGGGCTCTTTCAGCTCCACCAGGATGGTCCACGTCTCGGTGTCCCCGATGTTCTCGCCCCAGTGCACCTGGTCGGGCAGCCAGCGCACCTGACCGGCGTCGAGCACGACCACCATCTCCTGGTCGTCGGTGCCGAGCCGCCGGCGAAACGACGAGACCGTGTAGAGCACGCTGTCGGGGTGGTGGTGCGGCGTTGTGCGGTGGCCGGGCTGGTCGCGGTACTCCAGCACCCTCACCCGATCGTTCTCGAACACGATGCGGTAGGTGTCGGGGTTGCTCACGGTCGGATCGAGCTCCATCTGCGGACGCTATACCCGTACGCTCACCGACGACTACCCCGACGGACGTCCTCAGGTCCGGGAGCCTCGCCTCCGGTGCCCCGACGGGGACGCCGTAGCGTACGAGGATGATCGGAGCTCTGGGCTGGGGTGCGCTGGCCGCTGTGTCGTTGCTGCTCGGCGCCGGGCTGGCCCTGGTCCGCTCCTGGCGGGACGGGGTGGTCGGGGCCGTGCTGGCCTTCGGAGCCGGAGCGCTGATCTCCAGCGTCTCCTTCGAGCTCGCCCAGGAGGGCCTGACCCGGGGCGGGCCGCTGCCGGTCGCGGGCGGCCTGGTCGTGGGTGCGCTCGCCTTCTTCTTCGCCGACCGGGCCGTGGAGAACATCGGCGGCCGTTCCGGGGGCGGGGCCTCGGGCCTGCCGCTGGCCTTGGGCGCCCTGCTGGACGGCATCCCGGAGCAGGCCGTGCTGGGCATCGGGCTGGCCGCCGGCAGCGGGGTCAGCGTGGCCCTGCTCGTGGCCATCTTCGTCTCCAACCTGCCGGAGGGCGTCGGCTCGGCCAGCGACATGCGCAGCTCCGGCCGTTCCGGGAAGTCGGTGCTGGGCCTGTGGGCCGCGGTGTCCGCCCTCTGCGTGCTGGCCACCGTCGGCGGCTACGCGGTGGCTGATGTGGCCGGGGACCGGCTCAAGGCCGGGATCGATGGTTTCGCGGCCGGCGCGCTCCTGGTGATGCTGGTGGACTCGATGATCCCGGAGGCTCGACGCAAGGCGGGCAACCGGGCCGGTCTGGTCACCGTCCTGGGCTTCGCGGTCGCCGCCGCCCTCTCGCTGCTGACCTGAGCCGGCCCAGGTCCGGTCAGGCCGGGGCGGTCGTCTCGGAGCTCCGCTGCCGGTGGGTCTCGCGTACGGTCAGGAAGAGCCGGTGCGCGGTGACGAGCAGAAGCAGCCAGGCCAGGCCGATGACCCAGCCGAACATCACGTCGGTCAGCCAGTGGTGGCCGAGGAAAACCCGGCTGAGCCCGATCGCGACGGCCCACACCCCGGCCAGCGCGATGGTGAGGGTGCGCGCCAGCTTCGACTCCAGCCGTCGCACGACCAGGTAGGCGACCAGGCCGGCGATCACGGTGCTGTTCAGCGCGTGACCCGACGGGAACGACGGGCTGTACTCGTACGGCGGTACCGCGTCGGTCAGGGGCGGTCGGACCCGTCCGACCGCGGCCTTGCCGGCCAGCGTCATGGCCAGCGAGCCGGCCACGGCGATCAGCATCAGGACCAGCGGCGTGCGCGAACGCCAGCGCCACACCATCAGCGCGGTCACGACCGCGGCGATCACCGTCATCCCGGCCGGACCGCCGAGGTGGGTGAACCCGGTGAGGAGGGTGTCCAACCCCGGGTTCCGCAACGAGATCGCCTCGTTCAGCACGGGGCGGTCGAAGCTGGCCAGGCCGTCGTGCTCCACCACCGCGTCGTAGACCCCGACCCCGGCCAATGTGGCGCCGGTGACCAGCAGCCCCCCGATCCCGGCGGTGATCAGCAGCACGGCCCGCGCCGAGGCGCCCTGCCCGAGGCGGTGGGCCAGCATGACCAGGAGCCGGCCGAGGCGGGTGGGCCAGTGGGTCAGGTCCCGCAAGCCGATCCGCTGCTCGTCCTCGGTGTCGTCGCGCAGGGGCATCACAGTGGACCTCGTCGTTCAGGATGGGTGTGGTTCGCCAGAGTAGTCCGGCGCACCTTCAGATCGGCTGAGAACGACAGGCAGGTCGACCCAGAACGACAGGCGGACCGGCTGAGAACGGCCGGACTGTCCAGCCCGCGGGCTCGCCGGCGCCGACCCTGAGAGGATGGGGCGTGCTCCTCGTCCTCGTCTTCGCGATTTGCCTCCTGGTCTCGGTGCTGGTCTCGGGGGTCGCCGCGCGGACCGTGCTCTCCACCTCACTGGTTTTCCTGCTGGCCGGGGCCCTGTTGGGCCAGGGCGGGTTCGACCTGGTGACGATCACCCCCGACAGCCCCATCGTCGGCGACCTGGCCGACCTGGCCCTGTTCACCGTCCTCTTCGTCGACGGCACGAGCCTGCGCAGCCTGCGCGGCGAGGGGTCGTGGAAGCAGCCGGCGAGCGCCCTGGGGATCGGGATGCCGCTCGCCTTCGGCGGGGTCGCGCTGCTGGCCCACTACGCCGCCGGCTTCGACTGGGTGACCGCCATGCTGGTGGGGGCCGTGCTCGCCCCCACCGACCCGGTCTTCGCCTCGGCGATCGTCGGGCGGAGCGACGTCCCCGCCCGGCTCAGACGCCTGCTGAGTGTGGAGAGCGGGCTCAACGACGGGCTGGCCCTGCCCCTGGTCCTGATCCTGATCTCGGCGGCCGGGAGCACCACCGGTGAGCACGTCGGAATCGGCGTCATCATCCTCGAGCTGCTCGCCGGCCTGGCCGTCGGGGTCGCGCTGCCCGTCATCACGCACCTCATCCTGCAGATCCCCGGCCTGGGCGCGGAGCCCAAGCTCCAGCCGCTGGGCCCGCTGGCCGTGGGCATCCTGCTCTACGCGGTCTGCCACCTAACCGGAGCGAACCCCTACCTGGCCGCGTTCGCCGGCGGCGCGGCCGTCTCCCGGCTCAACCCGGCGGCGCAGGAGTCGTTCTCCCACCTGGGTGAGCAGCTGGCCGAGCTGGCCAAGTTCGCCGCCCTGCTGGTCTTCGGGGCGCTGCTCACTCCGATGCTGCTGAGCAGCATCGGGCTCGGCGGCTGGGTGGTGGCCGTGTTGTCGCTGGCTATCGTGCGGCCGGCCTCGCTGGTCCTGTCGCTGGCCCGCAGCTCGCTGGACCGCAAGGAGCTCTACGCCGCGGCCTGGTTCGGCCCCAAGGGGTTCGCGTCGGTGGTCTACGGCTTGCTGGTCCTGCACTCGGGCATCCCCCAGGCCGCGCAGGCGTACGAGCTGATCGCGGTCTGCATCGGGCTCAGCATCGTCGCGCACTCCAGCACCGACGTGCCCGTCGCCCGGCTCTTCGACGTGGAGGAGATCGCCGGCCTGCCGCCCGAGAAGCACGACTGACGCCGGCGCCCGTCTCAGCCCAGCCCAGCCCAGGTGATCAGCCCAGGTCAGGTCAGGACGGGTCAGCTAGGACGAAGTAGCGCAGCACCAGGTAGACCCCGGCCAGGACGACAGTCACCAGGGTGACCAGGGCGCCTTTGCGGGTGAACTCCCAGAACGAGATGGCGTTGTCGGAGCGGGCGGCGATACCCAGCACCACGACGTTGGCGCTCGCCCCGATCGCGGTCAGGTTGCCGCCGAAGTCCGCTCCCAGGGCCAACGACCACCACAACGCCTCGGAGTGGGTGGGGTCGGCGATGTCGTTGGTCAGGGCCAGGACGATCGGGCTCATGGTGGCGACGTAGGGAATGTTGTCGATGACACCGGACAGCAGTGCGGACACCCCCAGGATTGTCAGCACCGCCGTCAGGGCCTTGCCGCCGGTCGCCTCGGCGGCGAGCGTGGCCAGCTCGTCGATCACCCCGGTCTTGACCAGCGCCCCGATCATGATGAACAGGCCGGCGAAGAAGAGCAGGGTCTCCCACTCCACGCTGGCCAGGTAGTGCTTCGGCTCGGTCCGCGACACCAGGACCAGGATCCCGGCCCCGAGCAGCGCCACCACTGAGGGCTCGATGTGGAAGAGGGAGTGCCCGATGAAGCCGGTGAAGACCGCCAGCAGGACCACCCCGCACTTGATCAGCAGCCGGTAGTCGCGGATGGCCTCCTTCTCGTTCAGGGCCATCACCTCCGCGATCCGCTCGGGGTCGGCGTGGAAGCTGCCGCGGAAGATCAGCGGCAGCAGCAGGCAGAGCACCACCAGCTCGACGACCACGATCGGGCCCATGTTGACCACGAAGTCGTTGAACCCAAGCCCCGATCGCGAGGCGATGATGATGTTGGGCGGGTCACCGATCAAGGTGGCGGCCCCGCCGATGTTGGAGGCGAAGATCTCGGCGAGCAGGAAGGGCACCGCCTTGACGTCCAGGCGCTCGCAGACCAGGAGGGTCACCGGCGCCACCAGCAGCACCGTGGTCACGTTGTCCAGCAGGGACGAGGCCACGGCGGTGATGACCACCAGCAGGATCATGACCTTCAACGGCGAGCCGCCGGCGCGTTTGGCGGCCCAGATCGCGATGAACTCGAACACCCCGGTGCGCCGCAGCACCCCAACGATGATCATCATTCCGAGCAGCAGGAAGATGACGTTCCAGTCGACGCCGGTTTCCTTGGAGTAGAAGGCGTCTTCGGAGCCCACGATGCCCAGGCCCAGGACCAGCCCACCGCCCGCCAGGGCCGCGGCCATCTTGGGGATGCGCTCGGTAGCGATGAAGACGTAGGCGGCGACGAAGATGGCTACGGCCAACACGGTCGTCATGGCTCAGCCGTCACGGTCGGTGTTGAGGGTGACCTGCAGCAGACGCGAGGCCGTGATGACCCCGATCATCCGGTGGTCCCGCAGGACTGCCACCATCGGCGTACGGAGCCGGGCCATCAGGGCGGCGACCTCGATGATGGTGTCGTCGTGGTTGACCTGCGGCAGTTCTTGGGGCTCCCGGGGCAGCAGGTCGCGGACGGTCCTGGTCCCCAGCCGCTCCGCGATGCGGTCCGCCATCGACTCGCTCAGCACCCCGGCCAGCGACGGGTCGTCCTGGACATAGCTGGGCACCAGGCAGCGGACCACCTCGGAGGCGGGCAGGATCGACTCCGGCTGACCGTCCGGGCCGACCACCACCAGGGCCGGCAGCCGCCGCTCGGCCATCATCCGGGCGGCCTCCAGAGCACCGGTCTGACGGGTGACGGTCGCGATCTCCTCCGACATCTCCTGCGCATGCATCACCAGAGCCTAGGGCAGCGGCGGGGGTACCTGTCACGATGAGCCGGTGATGATGCACCTGCGGCTGATCGTGCCTCCCGCGCTCACCGACAGCGTGTCCGACCACCTGCACACCGACGAACGGACCACCAACCTGGTGGTGCTGCGCGGCTGCGCGGTCCGCCCCGCCGGTGACGTCGTCGAGTGCGAGGTCACCCGCGAGGCCGCCTCCGACGTGCTCGGGTGGCTCCGCGGCCGGGGACTGTACGAGGCGGGGGCAGTCGCCCTCACCGACGTCGTCGCCACACCTTCGCGCAGCGCCCGCGCGACCGAGAAGGCCGCGCCGGGTGCCCCTGACGACGCGATCGTGTGGGACGCGGTGCTCGACAACGCGTACGCGGCGGCCCGCGGGTCCTGGTCGTTCTACGCCTTCCTCACCCTGGCCGTCGTCATCTGGCGTCCGGACCGATGGTCGGCCGTGGTGGCCGGACGGTTCTGGCGAAGATCCAGCCTGGATTACCAGGCCGAATCTTCTCCACAACCACAGGCTGGTTGCTTCGGCGACGGGTTCACCCGTCGACGGGAGCTCTCGGGCTTGCCGGTCGTCTTGACCCGCTGGTGAGGAACCCGTCACCCCAGTTGGGAAGTTGGGAGGGGGAGGTTAGCCTTCCCTTGCTGGGGATCTCGTCCCCACCGCCGCCCGTAAAGGATCGCCCGTGTCCCTGCTCTCCGGCCTGCTCAGCAGCCGTGTGGTCGACGACCACCCGAGTGCGGACGTCTGCGCCCTGACGGGTATGGCGAGCCTGGCCGACCTGCGCCCCGGTGACACCGCGACGATCGCCTCGGTGTGTGCGGGGACGGAGCCGGCCTCGGCGCGCCGCCTCTTCGACCTTGGCTTCGCCCCGGGCTGCGAGGTCAGCCTGCTGCGTCGGGCCCCGATGGCCGACCCCATGGTCTTCCGCATCGCGGGCTACGACATCGCGCTGCGCCGGGCGCAGGCGCACTGCGTGCGCATCCTGCCCGGCCGCTGATGGCCGGGCACCACCACGGCCCGGCTCCGGTCGCTGCCAGTCCCGGTGCTGCCCGGGTGGCCCTGGTCGGCAGCCCGAACTCCGGGAAGACCACGCTCTTCAACGCGCTGACCGGTCTGCGGGCCAAGACCGGCAACTACCCGGGCGTCACGGTCTCGCGGTACGAGGGCGTCGTCCACGTCGGGAAGGGGTCGGTAGTTCTCGAGGACCTGCCGGGGACCTACAGCCTGGACCCGATCAGCCCGGACGAGGCCGTCGTCGCCGACGTGCTGGACCTTGAGCACGACGGCACCGACACCCCCGACGGTCTCGTCGTCACCCTCGACGCGACCACCCTCCAGCGCGGTCTCGGGCTGCTCACCCAGGTGCTCGGCACCGGACTGCCGGTCTGCGTGGTCCTGACCTTCCACGACGAGCTCACCCGGCGACAAGGGACGCTGGACGTGCCCGCCCTCGGCCGCGCCCTCGGCGTCCCGGTGCTGACGGTGGTGGCCGGGCGACGGCGCGAGGTCGGCGCCCTGCGCGACCTGCTGGCGCAGCCGCAGGAGTGGCCGAGCCCGGTCGTGCTGCCGCCGACCACCCCGCGCGCGGTCACCGCCTGGATCTCCTCGGTACTGGCGTCCGCGAGCTACCACGCGCCGGAGGTCGACGCCCGGACCCGCCGCATCGACGCGGTGCTCCTGCACCCGGTTTGGGGCACGCTGGTCTTCTTCGTGACGATGT
>JBBQAB010000014.1:0-4871 GCA_038198385.1 Propionibacteriales bacterium | reverse complement strand
GTGGCCAGTCCGGCGCTGATGGTCACCGTGCTCGGCGGGACCGACGTGTCCCGCCTCCTCTCGGCCAACCTGGTCGCCTCCATCGGCGGCGTCGCGGTCTCGGCCACCACGTACGCCCTGCTGGCCCGGTTCGTCTGGCACCGGACCGCCTCCGACACGGTGATCGGCACCTTCTCCTCCTCCTACGTCAACGCCGGCAACCTGGGCCTGCCGATCGCCTCCTACGTGCTGGGCGACGCCTCGCTGATCGCCCCGATGCTCCTGACCCAGCTGATGCTGCTGCAGCCGGTCGGCCTGGCGGTGCTGGACATGACGGCCCGTGAGCCCACCCCGGGGGAGAGCCGGGCCCGGCGGCTGCTGCGGCGGGCCTCCCACCCGTTGCGCAACCCCCTGATGCTCGGCTCGCTGGTCGGCCTGCTCCTCTCGGTCTTCCACCTGCGCCTGCCGGCCCTCGTCGCCGACCCGCTGCACCTGGTGGGCGGGATGGCCGTCCCCGCCATGCTGATCGCGTACGGCATCTCGCTGCGGGTGGGCCCGCGGCCCGGTGCCGGGGAGCCAGCCGTCCAGATCGGGTCGATCGTGGGCCTGAAGCTGGTCGTGCAGCCCGTGGTGGCCTATCTGCTCGGCCGCTACGCCGTCGGGCTGGAGGGGGTCGACCTGCTCGCGGTGACGGTGGTGGCTGCGCTCCCGACCGCCCAGAACGTCTTCACCCACGCGGTCCGCTACGACCGGGGCCTGGTCCTCGCCCGGGACTCGATCTTCGTCTCGACCATCCTCTCGGTCCCCGTCCTGGTCGTCATCGCCGCCTTGTTGGCCTAGTCACAGAACGCACGGCCGCCCGCAGGCCTCTTGGCTCCGTGCGACGTGCGCTAGGTTCGACCGCGGGGGGTGAGCCGGATGGCAGACATCGACGACTTCGACATCGACCGGAGCATCGCGCAGGCCTGGACGGAGTTCCAGGCGCGGCTGAGCGAGATCATCTCGGTGATCGACGACTCCGGTGACCTCATGATCGGGACCGAGTCCGAGAGCGACGACCCCGCCCCGTTCGTCCGGTTCACCTGCCCCGAGCCGGACGTGGTGCGGGCCGAGGCGGCCAGCAACGCCGTCTTGGGTGAGGACTTCCAGCTGACCGGCGAGCAGGTCACCGCCTTGGAGGCCCTGGGCTGGCAGCTACCGGCCACCGACGGTGTCCGGCCGACGCCGAACTTCTGGGCCGAGATGACCCAGGAGGAGTCCGAGCGGCTGGCCTTCCTGACCGTAGCGGCGCTGCGCGACGTCTACGGGGTGCAGCACCCGATCTTCCTGGCTCCTGACCAGCTCGCCGAGGTCCTGCAGCCGGGGCCGATGCCGATCGAGGGCCCGGCGCTCCGGGGCTCGGTGGTCGAGCTGGACACCGCCGACCTGTCCGCCACCATGCCGCGGAACACCGAGCACCTCAACGAGCTGGTCGACGCGGAGCTGACCACGATGTTCGGTCACCCCCCGATCCGTGACGTGGAGGGCGACGTGGCCATCCGGGTCGGTTCCACCATGCTGTTCCTGCGCACCGCCGCGGACGGCCAGGACGTCGTGGTCTTCGCCGCCGTGGTCCACGACGTCGCCGGTCGCTCCCGGGCCATGGAGGTGCTCAACGACCTCAACGTGGATGCCCGCTGGGTGAAGTTCCAGCTGGTCCGGGACCGCGTCTTCGTCACCGTCTCGGTACTGGCGCGGCCCTTCGTCCCGGCGCACCTGCGACAGGCCGTCCGGATCCTGTCCGACGTGGCCGACGGGATCGACGAGGAGCTCGCCGCCAAGCTCAACGGCCGGACGACGTTCAGCGAGCCCGACGACCACTGACCCGCCGCGGACCGCCACCGGTGTCCGGGCTCGCTACGATGGGCCGAGTGTCCAGCACGGTCGTGATCCCCCAGCTCTCGTTCGACGAGGCGCTCCCGATCACCGCCTGGCACGACGAGATCGCCCGCACCATCTCCGCGCACCAGGTCGTGATCGTCGCCGGTGAGACCGGGTCGGGCAAGACCACCCAGCTGCCCAAGATCTGTCTGGAGCTGGGGCGGCGCTCCATCGGCCACACCCAGCCGCGCCGGATCGCGGCCCGTACGGTGGCGGAGCGGATCGCCGAGGAGATCAGCTCCCCGCTGGGTGAGCTGGTCGGCTACCAGGTCCGCTTCACCCGCAAGGCCTCTCGCGACACCCGGCTCAAGGTGATGACCGACGGCGTCCTGCTGGCCGAGATCGGTCACGACCGGGACCTCCGGCGCTACGACACGATCATCATCGACGAGGCCCACGAGCGCAGCCTCAACATCGACTTCCTCCTCGGGTACCTGAAGCAGCTCCTGGCCCGACGGCCGGAGCTGAAGGTCATCGTCACCTCCGCCACTATCGACACCGAGCGTTTCTCGGCCCACTTCGCCGACGCCGACGGCCAGGGTGCCCCGATCATCGCCGTCTCGGGTCGGACGTTCCCGGTCGAGCTGCGCTACCGGCCACTGCTCGCCGACGGCGAGGCGGACCAGATCGGTGGCATCACCGACGCGGTCCAGGAGCTCAGCGCGCTCGGCGACGGCGACATCTTGGTCTTCCTCTCCGGCGAGCGGGAGATCCGCGACACCGCCGAGGCGGTCAACGGGCTGCGGCTCCGCTCCACCGAGGTCATCCCGCTGTACGCCCGGCTCTCGGCGGCTGAGCAGCACAAGGTCTTCACCGGTCACACCGGCCGCCGGGTCGTGCTGGCCACCAACGTCGCGGAGACCTCGCTGACCGTGCCCGGCATCCGCTACGTCGTCGACGCGGGGACCGCGCGGATCTCGCGCTACTCGGCCCGGACCAAGGTCCAGCGGTTGCCGATCGAGCCCGTCTCCCAGGCCTCAGCCAACCAGCGGGCCGGCCGCTGCGGCCGGGTCGCGCCCGGGGTCTGCATCCGCCTCTACAGCGAGGAGGACTACCTGGCCCGTCCGGCGTTCACCGAGCCGGAGATCCTGCGCACCAACCTGGCCTCGGTCATCCTGCAGATGACCGCCGCCGACCTCGGGGACGTGTCGTCGTTCCCGTTCGTCGAGGCTCCCGACAACACCCAGGTCACTGACGGGCTCCGGCTGCTGGAGGAGCTGGGGGCGATCACCGCCCCGCCGAAGCCCGCGCGGACCTCGGGGACGGTCCGGCTGACCCCGGTCGGACGGCGGCTGGCCGCGATCCCGGTCGACCCCCGAATGGGCCGGATGCTGCTCGCGGGGGAGCGGCAGGGATGCCTGCGCGAGATGCTGGTCATCGTCTCCGGGCTCTCCATCCAGGACCCCCGCGAACGACCGGCCGAGCAGCGCGAGAAGGCCGACGGCCTGCACCGACGCTTCTGGGCCCCGCTGACCACGACCGCCGAGGGGGAGGAGACCCCAGACCCGGACGGCAGTGACTTCGTGGCCCTGCTGCGGCTGTGGGACTACGTCCGGGCCCAGCAGCACGACCGGTCGGGCAACGCGTTCCGACGGTTGTGCCGCGAGGAGTTCCTGCACTTCCTGCGGATCCGGGAGTGGCAGGACCTGCACTCCCAGCTGAGGGACATCACCCGCGACCTCGGTCTGGACCGCAACGTCCAGGCTGCGGATGCGACCCGGGTGCACACCGCGGCCC
This sequence comes from Propionibacteriales bacterium, assembly GCA_038198385.1. Lineage (GTDB taxonomy): Bacteria > Actinomycetota > Actinomycetes > Propionibacteriales > Propionibacteriaceae > Microlunatus. The sequence goes on along the minus strand of JBBQAB010000014.1, from coordinate 1,235 downwards.
TGGCCGGGCTGCTGTCGCACGTCGGCCTGGCCGATGTGAAGGACGAGGCCAAGACCACCAACGGGCGCGCCGCCGGCAAGAGCCGCGGGCGCCGTCCGGCTCGGGAGTACCTGGGCGCTCGGGGCACCAAGTTCGCCATCAACCCCGGGTCGAGTGTGGCCAAGGTGTCGCCGCCGCTGGTGATGGCGGCCGAGATCGTCGAGACCAGCCGGCTCTGGGCCCGTACGGTCGGCGCGGTCACCGCCGAGCAGGTTGAGGAGGTCGGCGCCCACCTCATCAAGCGGCAGTACTCGGAGCCGCACTGGTCCGCGCGGGCCGGGTCGGTGATGGCGTACGAGCAGGTCAGCCTGTACGGCGTCCCGATCGTGGCGCAGCGCCGGATCTCCTACGGCCGGGTCAACCCGGCCGAGGCCCGGGCCATCTTCATCCGGTCCGCCCTGGTCGAGGGGCAGTGGCGGCCACGGCACCACTTCTTCCGCGACAACCAGGCCTTGCGGAGCGAGGCCGAGGGTCTGGAGGAGCGCACCCGGCGCCGCGACATCGTGGTCGACGACGATACGATCTTTGCCTTCTACGACGCCCGGGTCCCGGCCGAGGCCACGTCCGTCGCGCACTTCGACTCCTGGTGGAAGAAGACCCGGCAGCTCGAACCGGACCGGCTGACCATGACCCTGGCTGACCTGACCACTGACGAGGTGGACACGCTGTCGGCCGAGGCCTTCCCCGACCACTGGACCGTAACCGGGCACGACCTGGCCGTGGACTACGTCTTCGCACCCGGAGACCCCGCCGACGGGGTGACGGTGACCGTCCCGGTCTCCCTGCTCAACCAGGTCGAGGAGGCCCCCTTCAGCTGGCAGGTGCCGGGGCTGCGCGACGAGCTGGCCACCGAGCTGATCCGGTCGCTGCCCAAGTCCGTCCGACGCCAGTTCGTCCCCGCACCCGAGTTCGCGCGGCGGGGGCTGGCCTGGCTGGCCGAGCAGCCCCAGCCGGGACCCGACTCGGGGACGGCCCTGCCGGCGGCCGGGGGGCGGGCACTGCGGTTGCGGACCGGCGACCTGGTGCCGCCGGCCGACTGGGCTCCGGAGGCCCTGCCAGACCACCTCCGGGTGGGCTTCGAGATCGTGGCCGACGGCGGCGGTGCCCGGGTCGTCCTGGCCCGCGGCAAGGACCTGGAGCAGCTCAAGCGCGACCTCGCCCTGCAGGTCAGCCAGACCCTGAACGCGGCCGCCGCC
>JBBQAB010000013.1:0-4520 GCA_038198385.1 Propionibacteriales bacterium | reverse complement strand
GCCGGCCAGGGCGTCCCAGGCGTCGGTCGACCAGCCGTGCCACCAGGCGGCGGGCCCGACGACCAGTGAGGCGTCGGTGACCCGGCCCGTGACGACCACGTCGGCGCCGGACTCCAGCGCGGTGACGATCGGCCAGGCCCCCAGGTAGGCGTTCGCGGTCACCGCGGTGACCCCGGCCCGGCTCCACGGCCGCCCGGTGTCCAGATGGGTGAGGGGGTGGCCCGCGGTGAGGAGTCCCGGCAGGGCGGGGACCAGGTCGTCCCCGTCGACGTACGCGGTCCGGACGCTCAGGCCCAGCCGGGCCGCCAGCACCTGGACCCGATGGGCCAGCCCGGACGGGTTGAGCCCACCGGCGTTGGTCACGATCCGGATGCCCCGGTCCAGGCAGGTGCCGAGGACTGCCTCCAGCTGGGTGAGGAAGGTCGTGGTGAACCCGGCGGCGGGGTCCTTCAGCCGGGCCTTGTGCAGCAGGTACATCGTGAGCTCGGCCAGGTAGTCCCCGGTGAGCACGTCGAGCTCTCCGCCCTCGACCTGTTGCTGTGCGGCCGCGAGCCGGTCGCCGTAGAAGCCGGAGCAGTTGCCGATGCGGACGGGTCGTCGGGCCGTCAGGCCTGCGGGTGGGGGTAGGGCGGCGATGCTCACGTCAGCGCCCCGTCCAGCGGGGCGGCCGGTGCTCGGCGAAGGCCCGCGGCCCTTCCTGGGCGTCCTCGGAGCGGTAGACGGGCTCGAACAGGGCCTCGGCCACCGCGTACGCCTGCTCCGGCGGCAGCCCCCGGGTGTCGGCCACCATCCGTTTGGCCGCCTGGACGGCCAGGGGCGCGTGACCCGCGATCTGCTCGGCCCACGCCTGGGCCCGGTCCCGGAGCTGGTCGCCGGGGACGACCTCGTTGACGAGTCCCAACGCGTACGCCCGCGCCGCGCAGATCGGGTCACCGGTGAGCAGCATCTCGGTGGCCACCTTGGGCGGCAGCAGCGAGGTGAGGGGGGCGGCCCAGGGGACCCCGCGGCCCACCTTGACCTCGGTGATGGCAAACCGGGCGTGCTCGGCGGCGAGGACCAGGTCGCAGTTCTGCACGAGCAGGAACCCACCCGCGTACGCCAGTCCGTTCACCGCGGCCACGATGGGCTTGTCGCTGTGCAGGTTGCGGCCGAACTGGGGCAGGAAGTCCGGCGGCGGGACCTCCAGCTGGTTCGCGGCCATCTCCTTCAGGTCGCCGCCGGCGCTGAAGGCGACGTCGCCGGCCCCGGTCAGCACCATCACCGCCGCGTCAGGGTCGGCGTTGAAGCGGGCGGTGGCCGCGAACAACCCTTCGCGAACGGGCTGGTTGAGCGCGTTGCGGACCGACGGCCGGTTGATGGTGACCCAGGCCGCCGGGCCGCAGCGCTCGTAGAGCACCACGCTGTCGGTGCGGGGGCCCGGGCTGTCCGGTGTGCTCACGGGCGCACTCCTTCGTGGTGGGTCGGACCGGTCGCTCCGGTAACCCGGGCCTGGTCGGTGGCCCGGGGCTGGTCGGTCAGCACGGCCAGCCGCTGGCCTCCATCGACCTGCTCGCCGACCGCCACCAGCACCGACTCCAGCACACCGTCGTGCGGGGCCCGCACCGTGTGCTCCATCTTCATCGCCTCGACCACGAGCAGGGCCTGGCCGGCCCGGACCGGCTGGCCCGCCGTTGCCTCGACCCGAACCACCAGACCCGGCGTGGGGGCGTTGAGGGAGCCGGCCACGTCGGCCGCGGCCGGGGCGGGCAGCGGGTCCACCAGCGTCAGGTCCACCGACCCTCCGGGCCAATCGACGTCCAGGTGGTCACCGTCGAGCGCGACGCGGAAGCTCCGCCGCACCCCGTCGCGCTCCACGCTGACCCGGTAGTCCGCGGCACCGGTCCCCGCGGTGGTCGGGACACCGTCACCGGCCGTCTCACCCGGCTGTACCACGGCGGCGGTCCGCACCCGCCCGAGCGGCCGGTCGTCGACCCAGACCTCCACCTCCGCCCCGACACCCCGGGTCCGGACCGTGACGGGCTCACCGTCCCCGATGCGGAGCCGGACCCTCGGGTCGGCCGAGACCACGTTGCGCCAGCCCGCCGTCACGGCGACCTGCACCCGAGACTGCCCTCGCCGGTGGGCACGCAGGGCGGTGACGGCGGCGAAGGCGGCGTCGTCCCCGTGGTCAACCGCGCGATCGAGCAGGTCAGCCGGCGGGTGTCGGTCGAGGTAGCCGGTGTCAGTGACGCCGGCCAGGAACTCCGGCTCGCTCAGCACCGCCGCCAGCAGGTCCCGGTTGGTCCGCACCCCGTGGACCCGGCTGCCCTGCAGCGCCGCGGCCAGGTTCGCAGCCGCCTCCGCCCGGGTCGCACCGCCGGCGACCACCTTGGCCAGCAGGGCGTCGTAGTAGGGGCTGACCACCTGGCCGGCGCGGAATCCTGCGTCGGTCCGTACGGTGTCGGGGATGCTGAACGCCCGCAGCCGGCCGGTGGTGGGCACGAACTCGCGCAGCGGGTCCTCGGCGTAGAGCCGGGCCTCGATCGCGTGGCCGTGCAGCCGGGCGCCGGTGACCGCGGCGGCCAGCGGCTCACCCTGGGCAACCTGCAGCTGGACCTCGACCAGGTCCAGGCCCGTGACCAGCTCGGTGACGGGGTGCTCGACCTGCAACCGGGTGTTGACCTCGAGGAAGAAGAAGTCGCCAGCGGCGTCCAGGACGAACTCGACGGTGCCGACCCCGACGTAGCCCAGGGCCCGGCCGGCGGCGGTGGCGGCGGCGCCGAGCCGTTCGCGCAGCTCCGGGGTCACCACCGGTGACGGTGCCTCCTCGATGACCTTCTGGAAGCGTCTTTGGATCGAGCACTCCCGTTCGAAGAGGTGCACGACGGTGCCGAACCGGTCCCCGACGATCTGCACCTCGATGTGGCGCGGATCCACCACGTAGCGCTCCAGGAGGAGGGTGCCGTCGCCGAACGCCGACGTGGCCTCGCGCCGGGCGCCATCCACGGCCTCGGCGAGGGTGGCCGGTCCGCTCACGATGCGCATACCCCGCCCCCCGCCGCCGGCGGAGGCCTTGACCAACAACGGGTAGCCGACTCCCGCGCCCAGCTCGGCCAGGTTTGCGGCGCCGTCCACGTTCGCCCCCGGAAGGACCGGCACCCCTGCGGCCGCCATCTGCGTCTTCGACCCGATCTTGGAGCCCATGGCCGCGACCACGTCCGCCGATGGGCCGACGAAGTTGAGCCCGGCGTCGGTGACCTGGCGGGCGAAGGCGGCGTTCTCGGACAGGAACCCGTAGCCGGGGTGGACCGCGTCCGCCCCCGTACGCCGGGCTGCGTCCACCAGCAGGTCACCGCGCAGATAGGTGTCGGCGGGGCTGACCCCGGGCAGGCGTACGGCCCGGTCGGCCAGGGCGACGTGCGGGGCGTCGGCGTCCGCGTCGGAGAAGACGGCCACCGTGGTCATCCCCATCGCGCGGGCGGTGCGCAGCACCCGGACGGCGATCTCGCCGCGGTTGGCCACCAGCAGGGTGCGGATCGGGGTCACCGGGTCACATCCGGAACGTGCCGGAGCGCAGACTGCCGACCACGGGGGCGGAGTGGGCCGCGGAGAGGGCGATGCCCAGGGCGTCGCGGGTGTCGCGGGGGTCGAGCACGGCGTCGTCGTAGCCCTTGCCCGACATGAAGAACGCCTGCGACTCGGCCTCGATCTGTTCCTCGACGGCTTGGCGCCGGCGCCCGTCGGCCTCGGTGTCGAACACCCGCCCGGCGGCCTCGGCCGAGGACCGGGCGACCTGGGAGAGCACCCCGGCGAGCTGGGTCGCACCCATCACCGCCTGCCGCATGGTCGGCCAGCTGAACACGAAGCGCGGGTCCAGCGACCGGCCCGCCATGCCGTAGTTCCCGGCCCCGAACGAGGCGGCCATGGTCACGGTGAGGTGCGGGACGGTGCTGTTGGCCACCGCGTTGACCATCTTGGCGCCGTCCTTGATGATCCCGGCCTGTTCGTAGCGGGCGCCGACCATGTAGCCGGTGGTGTTCTGCAGGAAGAGCAGCGAGGTGTCCGTCTGGTTGGCCCGCTGGATGAACTCGGTCGCCTTCTTGGCCTCCTCCCCGAACAGCACGCCGCGGTGGTTGGCCAGCACTCCGATGGGGTAGCCGTGCAGGGTGGCCCAGCCGGTGACCAGTGACGTCCCGTACGCCGCCTTGAACTCGTCGAAGTCGGAGTCGTCGACCAGCCGGGCCAGCACCTCGCGAGGGTCGAAGGGGACCCGCTGGTCACTCGGGACCAGGCCCAGCAGCTCCTCGGCGGGGTAACGCGGCGGGTGCGCGGGGCCGGGGCTCGGACCGGTCTTCCGCCAGTTGAGCCGGCGGAGAATCATCCGCCCCAGCCGGAGGGCGTCGCGCTCGTCCACGGCGAAGAAGTCGCCCAGCCCCGAGACCTGGGTATGCATGGCCGCACCGCCCAGGTCCTCGGCGTCGGCGTCCTCGCCGGTGGCCATCTTGACCAGCGGTGGGCCGCCCAGGAAGACCTGGGCCTGC
>JBBQAB010000012.1:0-7022 GCA_038198385.1 Propionibacteriales bacterium | reverse complement strand
TGGTCCAATCCAGACGTCCTCGTCGAGCTCGCCGAGGTCGTCCTCCACCTCGCCAACCTCGGGGTGGAGGTCGTGCGTCTCGACGCCATCGCCTTCACGTGGAAGCGGCTCGGCACCAACTGTCAGAACCAGCCCGAGGTGCACGCCATCACCCAGGCGCTCCGTGCGGTGGCGCGGATCGCCGCGCCCGCGCTGATCTTCAAGGCCGAGGCCATCGTCGGGCCCAACGACCTCGCCCCCTACCTGGGCGTGGGCAAGCACGCGGGCAAGGTGAGCGACGTGGCCTACCAGAACTCACTGATGGTCCAGATCTGGTCCGCGCTCGCGGCCAAGGACACCCGGCTCTTCTGCACGGCGATGAACCGCTTCCCGACCAAGCCGGTGGCCACGGTCTGGGCGACCTACCTGCGCTGCCACGACGACATCGGCTGGGCCATCGACGACGGCGACGCGGCCGCCGTGGAGCTGAACGGTTTCGAGCACCGGCGGTTCCTGGCCGAGTTCTACGCCGGGCTGTTCCCGATGAGCGATGCCCGGGGCCTGGTCTTCCAGGAGAACCTCGAGACGGGTGACCGCCGGATCAGCGGCACCGCCGCGTCGCTGGTCGGGATCGAGTCGGCCCTGAACAGCGGCGGCGACCTGCACCTCGACCTTGCCGTGCGGCGGCTGTTGCTGGCCTACCGGATGGTGCTGGGCTTCGGGGGTCTACCGCTGCTCTACATGGGTGACGAGCTGGCCCTGCGCAACGACTACGCGTTCGCCGACGACCCGGCCCACGCCGATGACAACCGCTGGGTGCACCGTCCCGAGATGCCCTGGGACGCGGCCGAGCGACGGCACGAGCCCGGCACCCTCGAGCACCGGGTGTGGCACGGGCTGCGACACGCCATCACGGTGCGGGCGGCGCTGCCCAGCCTGCACGCGTCGGTCGAGACCGAGATCATGGACCCGGTCAACCCCGCGGTGCTCGTGCTGCTGCGGCGCTCCGCCACCCAGACCTTGGTCGGGGTCTACAACGTGACGCCCCAGACCCAGAGCCTGCCCCGCTGGGTGATCCCGCTCGGCAGCTGGGCTTGGGACGCACTCACCGAGGAGACCCCGCTCGGGGACGGCCCTCTCACGGTGGACCCGTACCAGGTCCGCTGGTTCGTGCAGGAGGTCTGACCGTTCCCGGGGCCACCGTGGTCCTGCGGAGCGCACTGGAGGATCTGGGGCTGGAGTGGGCCGAGACCCGGCCGGGGGTCTTCGCCGTACGGCTGCCCGGGACCCACAAGCTGGTGACCGAGTGCGCGGTCGAGGTCGGACGGCACGCGGTCTCGCTGCGCGCCTTCGTGGCCCGCCAGCCGGAGGAGAACCACGCCGGGGTCTACCGCTGGCTGCTGGAACGCAACCTCAAGCTGTACGGGGTCACCTTCGCCCTGGACGCGCTGGGCGACGTCTACCTGGTCGGTCGCGTCAGCCTGGAGGCGGTGACTGCGGCGGAGGTGGACCGTCTCCTCGGCGCGGTGGCGGACGCCGCCGACTCCAGCTTCGACACCATCGTGGGTCTCGGCTTCGCCGGCAGCATCCGTCGCGAGTGGGCCTGGCGACGGTCCCGGGGCGAGTCGACGGCCAACCTAGCCGCCTTCGCCCATCTCGACCCTGACCGGGACCGGCCGCCTGAGGGCCCCCCTCGCGAGGAACCCGTCTAGCTGGACCCGCCCGAGCGGCCGGCCAACTCCTGCGACCCAGCCGTTCCGGCGTGTTCAGGCGTGCCGGTCAGCCGTCCAGGCGTGCAGCGACCTTGGCGGGGAAGCCCCCGGTGGCGATCGGACCCCAGCGGGTCGGGGTGACCCGGATCAGTGACTTGTTCTGCACCTGCATCGCCTCGCGGTACTCGTTCCAGTCAGGGTGCTCATCGGCGATGCTGCGGAAGTAGTCCACCATCGGCTCGGTGGCCTCGGGCATGTGGATCACCTCGGCGTCGCCGTCGACCTGGACCCACGCGCCCCCGAAGTCGTCGGAGAGCACACAGACCGAGACCCGGCGGTCACGCGCGGCGTTACGGGTCTTGGCCCGACCGGGATAGGTCGAGATGACCAGGCGGCCTTGCGGGTCGACCCCGCCCGAGACCGGGGACATCTGCGGTCGGCCGTCGGCGCGCAAGGTCGTCAGCACGAAGCTGTGCCGGGGACGGACGAAGTCGAGGAGCTCGTTCAGCCCGACCTTCTGGTTGGTCGCAATGGTTCTCGCCATCGGGGGAGCCTAGTGCCCGGCCTCGTCGAAGACCCGGTGCACCTTGTGCTGGGCGGCCTGGGCGCGGGGTCGGACCGTCATCCGGTCGATGTTGACGTGGCCGGGCCGAGCGGCGACCCAGGCCACGCAGTCGGCGATGTCGGCGGCCGTCAGCGGGTCGGCCACCCCGGCGTAGACCTGGTCGGCGCGGGTTCGGTCACCGTCGAAACGGTTCAGGGCGAACTCGTCGGTCTTGACCATGCCCGGGGCGATCTCGGCGATCCGGACCGGCTGGTCGACCAGCTCCAGCCGCATGGCGCCGGCGATGGCCCGCTCGGCGGCCTTGGCCCCGCAGTAGCCGGCCCCGCCTTCGTACGCCCCGTCGGCGGCCACGGAGGTGATGAAGATGATCTGCCCCTCGCAGCCGATCAGGGCGGGGAGCAGGGCCTTGGTCACCGCAGCGGCACCGATCACGTTGCTCGCGTACATCGACTGCCAGTTGTCGAGGTCGGCTTCGCCTACGGGCTCCTGGCCCGTGGCCCCGCCAGCGTTGTTGACCAGCAGGTCGCACGCGGCCCCGACCGCCGCGGCCAGGGCGGCCACCTGGGCGGGGTCGGTCACATCGCAGGCGACGGCCGTGCCGCCGATCTCGCTGGCGAGGGCCTCGATCCGATGGGTGCGCCGCGCGGCGCACACCACCCGGTAGCCCCCGGCCGCCAGGGCGCGGGCGCTGGCCGCCCCGATCCCGCTGCTCGCCCCGGTCACTACGGCCACGGGACGCGTGCCGGCGCCCGTTTTCTCTGTCGTCATGGCTCTGATTCTCCCCGACGCCTGTCCACTAGGCTTCCAGGCATGACTTCTACCTTGATCCTGCTGCGTCACGGCGAGAGCGAATGGAACGCCAAGAACCTCTTCACCGGCTGGGTCGACGTCAACCTGAACACGAAGGGTGAGGCAGAAGCCAAGCGGGGCGGCGAGCTGCTGGTCGAGAACGGGCTGCTGCCCGACGTCGTCCACACCTCGCTGCTGCGGCGGGCGATCCGGACGGCGCAGATCGCCCTGGACGGGGCCGACCGGCACTGGATCGAGACCAAGCGCTCGTGGCGACTGAACGAGCGCCACTACGGCGCTCTGCAGGGCAAGGACAAGGCCGCCACCCTGGCCGAGTTCGGCGAGGAGCAGTTTATGACCTGGCGTCGGTCCTACGACGTCCCGCCGCCCCCCATCGCCAACGACAACGAGTTCGCCACCTTCTACGACCCCCGCTACGCCGGTCTGCCCACCGAGGCCCGCCCGCGTACGGAGTGCCTCAAGGATGTGCTGCTCCGTGCCCTGCCCTACTGGTACGACCAGATCGTCCCCGACCTGATGGCGGGCCGCGTCACCCTGGTCGCCGCCCACGGCAACTCGCTCCGCGCCATCGTCAAGCACCTCGACGGCATCGGCGACAACGAGGTCGTCGGCCTCAACATCCCGACCGGCATCCCCTTGGCCTACGAGCTCGACGACGACCTGAAGCCGACCAGCCCCGGCGGCCGCTACCTCGACCCCGAGGCCGCTGCCGCCTCCATCGAGGCCGTCAAGAACCAGGGCAAGAAGTGAAGAAGTAGGAGGGGCACCGAAAACCCGGCCCGCATGCTTGTGGCCTCCGAAGCGGAGGCCACAATCACGGCTGCGGCCAGTAGCCGTCCTCGGGGAACTGCCCGGTCACCACGTAGATGATCCGACGGCCCATCGAGGCGGCGTGGTCGGCGATCCGCTCGTAGTAGCGACCGAGCAGGGCCACGTCGACCGCCGCCTCCACGCCGTAGTTCCAGTCCTCGCTCAGCAGGACGCGGAACTGCGTACGCCGCAGCTCGTCCATCTCCTCGTCCCGGTCCCGGAGCTCCTGGGCAATCTGGATGTTCCGATCGTTCAGGGTCTGCCCGGCGGTGACGACCATCTTCTCGGCGACGTCACCCATCCGCACAAAGCTGGGCCGCAGCGCGTCCGGCACGGCCGTCTCCGGGTAGCGCAGCCGGGCGATCTTGGCCACGTGGGCGGCGAGGTCGCCCATCCGCTCGAGCTCGGTGACCATCCGCAGGGTGGCCACCAGCGTCCGCAGCTCCCCGGCGACGGGGGACTGGCGCGCCAGCAGGGAGAAGGCGCGCGCTTCGACCTCGGACTGCTTGGCGTCGAGCTTCTCGTCCTCAGAGATGACCTGCTCGGCCAGGTGGATGTCGGCCTCGAGCAGCGCGGTGGTGCTCGCGCGGACAGCTGAGGACACGACCTGGGCCATCTGGACCAGGTCGGCGAGGATGTCGTCGAGTTGCTCCCGGTAGGAGTCGCGCATATCAGTTCCCGTCTCGGTGATGCAGTTTCGGGTCAACCCTATGCCCGTGGGGTACGGCACCCCGCTGGCCCGGTGAACGGGGGGTGAACAGCAGCGGAACGGTGGTGGTCCGACGGCCGCAGGGGGCCAATGAGCGGTGGGACCGCCCGAGCGTGACCCCTACTATCTCAGTGTGAACCCGACCGGCGCCGTGCTGCTCGCGCTCGCTGTCGGTCTGCTGGTCGGCGCGCTGGTGACCTGGCGCCTGGCCCGACCGAAGCCGGTTGCGGCCACCCCCACCTTCGAGACGTACGCCCCCGTGGTGCCCGACGGAGTCGCGGAGATGCTGGCGGTGCTGCGGTCCTCCGGGGTGGTCGTGGGTCCCCACGACGAGGTTCTGGAGACCACGACCATGGCCCGCACTCTCGGGCTCACCCGGGGTTCTCGGATCGCCGTGCCCGAGCTGCTGCAGCTGGTCCGTACGGTGCGGCGGGAGCGTCGCCACACGACCGTCGATCTCGAGATCAGCCGGGGGGCCCGGGCCAGCTCGACCTTTCTCACCGCGCGGGTCGCCCCCCTCGGGGACGACCTGATCCTCATCCTGGCCGACGACCAGACCGCCGAACGGCGGACCGACCAGACCCGCCGGGACTTCGTGGCCAACGTCAGCCACGAGCTCAAGACCCCGATCGGGGCGATCTCGCTCCTGGCCGAGGCGGTGGAGGACGCGGCCGACGACCCGGTTGCGGTGCGGAGGTTCGCCTCAAGGATGGGCATCGAGTCGGCCCGGCTCGGCGACCTGGTGGGCCAGATCATCGACCTGTCCCGGCTGCAGGCCGACGACCCGCTGGCCCAGCCGGAGGTCGTCGACATCGACGCCGTGCTGGTGGACGCCGTCGACCGGTGCCGCGTCGACGCCGAGCGGCACGAGGTGACGCTCACCCTGGCCGGCACGTCGGGCACCCGGGTCCTGGGCAGCGCCCGACAGCTGAGCGTGGCCGTGGGCAACCTCGTGGAGAACGCCGTGGTCTACTCCGACCCCGGGGCCAGGGTGGTCGTCGCGGCCCACGTGCAGGCGATGAGTGACGACGACTACGTGGAGATCACCGTCTCGGACACCGGGATCGGGATCCCGGCCGTGGAGCTGGAGCGCATCTTCGAACGCTTCTACCGGGTGGACTACGCCCGCAGCCGCGCCAACGGCGGTACGGGGCTGGGGCTGTCCATCGTCAAGCACATCGCCGCCACGCACGGCGGCGAGGTCGGGGTCTGGAGCCAGACCCAGCAGGGCTCCACCTTCACCATCCGGATCCCCGCGCACCTCCGCGTCGCCGGGTCCGTCGAGGATCCGGGCCCCGTCGGCGTCCTGCGCGCGGTGCCGGACCCGGCCCCGTCCCGCGACGGGCAGGAACGGGCCTACGACCAGCCGGAACGGTCCCACCACAAGCCGGAACGGTCCCACGACAAGCAGGAAGGGGTCACGCGATGACCAGGGTGCTGGTGGTCGAGGACGAGGAGTCCTACCGCGAAGCGTTGGTGTACATGCTGGGCAAGGAGGGCTTCGACGTGGTCGAGGCCGCCGACGGGGCGGCGGGGCTGGCCGAGTTCGACCGGCAAGGCGCCGACATCGTGCTGCTGGACCTGATGATGCCGGGTCTGCCTGGCACGGAGGTGTGCCGCCAGCTCCGGCTCCGGGGTCCGGTGCCGGTCATCATGGTGACCGCTCGGGACTCCGAGATCGACAAGGTGGTGGGCCTGGAGCTGGGTGCCGACGACTACGTCACCAAGCCGTTCAGCCACCGCGAGCTGGTTGCTCGCATTCGCGCCGTGCTGCGTCGTGGCCAAGACGTCGAGCTGATCCCGGACGTGGTCGAGTCGGCCGGGGTGCGGATGGACGTCGAGCGGCACGAGGTCTCGGTCAACGGTGAGCGCGTCAAGCTGGCGCTGAAGGAGTTCGAGCTGTTGGAGATGCTGCTGCGCAACTCGGGTCGGGTGATGACCCGGGGCCAGCTGATCGACCGCATCTGGGGGGCCGACTACGTCGGGGACACCAAGACCCTGGACGTGCACGTGAAACGGCTGCGGACCAAGATCGAACCCGACCCCGCCAACCCGCAGTACCTCATCACCGTCCGCGGACTGGGCTACAAGTTCGAGGGTATGAGCTAGCCGAGCCCGGTGGGGCCGGTCCGCGACCGTCCGATCTGAGCACGGTCGGGCCCCACGGTCACCGCCCGTTATCGTGAGGCAGTGACCGGCGACATCACCGTCTTTACGGGCTCTGCCCATCCCGACTTCGCCGAGGAGATGTGCCAGATCCTCGGGGTCGAGCTTTCCCACGCGCGGACCACGCGCTTCAGCAACGACTGTCTCCAGGTGCAGCTGCGCGCCAACGGCCGGCAGCGTGACGTCTACGGCGTGCAGCCGCTGGTCCCGCCGGTGCAGGAGAACCTGTTCGAGCTGCTGCTTTTGCTGGACGCCGCGCGCGGCGCTTCCG
>JBBQAB010000011.1:0-3693 GCA_038198385.1 Propionibacteriales bacterium | reverse complement strand
TTCTGGTCGGTGGCCATGATCGCCTTCGAGACCCTGACCCCCGTACGGCTGGCCGAGGTCGTCGGTGGTGAGACCCGGGCCGGCGCTCTGTTCGGACCGACCGCGGCCGCGGCCTGGGGCCTGTTCGCGGTCGGGTCGCTACTGGCCGGACTGGCCAGCCGCCGCCTCGGGGTGGGTCTCACGGCGTTGCTCGCCCGGGTGGCCAACGGGGCGTTCGTGGTGGTCATGGGGCTGACCGCCGGCCCCGCCGGCCTGCTGGCGGCGTACGGGCTCTGCTACCTGACGCACGGTGCGGCCGGACCGCTGCACACCACGCTCCTGCACCGGGAGGCCCGGAGTGAGAACCGGGCCACCGTGCTGTCGATGAACTCGATGGTCTCCGGTGGGGTCTACAGCCTGGGTCTGCTCGCTCTCGGGCCCCTGGCCCAGCACACCTCGACGGCCACCGCGATGGTGGTCGCCGGTGGGTTCAGCGTGCTCGGTGCCCTGCTCTACCTCCCGGCCATCGGCCGGGACCGGGCCACCGCACCAGCCGGGGCGCCGCGTTGTCCGGTCGGCGCAGAATAGGGCCATGAGCGAGGGCGAACCGACCAACCGACCCCGGGCGGTGGTGGTCGGGGCCAGCTTCGCCGGTCTGCTGGCTGCAGCGGCGGCGGCTCGCGCGGGCTACGACGTGACGGTGGTCGAGCGGGACCCGCTGCCCACCGACCCCGGCCCCCGCGACGGCGTCCCGCAGAGCCGTCAGCCGCACGTCCTGCTGCACCGTGGCCTGGAGGCCATCGAGACCCTGCTGCCCGGGGTCCGCGACGACCTGCTGGCCCGCGGCGGCCACCCGGTCCGGACCGGTGAGCTGGCCTGGCTCGGCGAGTACGGCTGGATGCCGGTCACCGCCGACTCCTACGAGACCGTCTCCGCCAGCCGACCGATGCTGGAGGAGGTCGTGCGCACGCGGCTGCGGGCCGTCCCCGCGGTCAGGTTCAGCCTGGGCGAGCGTGTTCAGGCCCTGCGCCGCAGCGGGACCCGCTGGCTCGTGGTGCGGACCGGCGGCAGCACCCTCGAGGCGGACCTCGTCGTCGACGCCTCGGGCCGGAGCTCCCGGCTGCCGCACTGGCTGGCCGACCTGGGGCTGCCCCGACCCGAGCCCACCGTGGTCGAGGCCCAGCTGGGGTACGCGACGCGCAGCTACCGCGGGCACCTCCCGCTCCGCACCGGCGCCGTCATCGTGGGCACGCCCCAGACCCGGGCGGGAGCCCTGGCTCTGCCGGTGGAGGGCGACCGCTGGCTGGTCTGCGCGGCGGGCTACGGCGACCGGCGGCCCGAGCGCGAGCCCGCCGCCCTTCGAGGCGTTCCTGGCCGCGCTCCCCGACCCGGTGTTTCGCGACCTCGTCGCCCGGCTGGAACCCGAGGGCGAGGTCTCCCTGCACCGTCAGACCGCGAACCGTCGCTTCGCGTACGGCACCCGACGGGACTGGCCGGCCGGGCTGCTGGTGGTGGGCGACGCGATGTGCGCGTTCAACCCGGTCTACGGCCAGGGCATCACAGTCTCGGCCTGCCAGGCGGAGGTGCTGGCCGCTCGGCTGTCCGCCGCCCGTCCGCTCACGAGCCGGACGACCCGGCGGCTGCAGCGTCGCCTCGCGGCCGTGGTGGACTTCCCGTGGTCGGTGGCCACCAGCCAGGACCTGCGGATGCCGACCAGTCCGGGCCGCCAGAGCCTGCTGCAGCGGGTGACCGGCCGGTGGGCGGAGCGGGTGGCGCGGTTGGCGACCGGTGGCGACGTGTCGTGCCTGCGGACCTTCGGGCAGATCTACCACCTGATGGGCCCGCCGAGCCTGCTCTTCCGGCCGAGCATCGCAGCAGCCGTGGTCCGCTCCTGGGTACGCGGCGTCCCGGCCCCTGCTCCCAGGCCCGCCATGATCGACGGGCTGGCCCGAGCCGGCGACCCTGCCTGAGCCGTCGCATCGCGCCGAGGTCAGACCCCGGCGGCGTCCTACCAGCCGGGACTACCCCCCGGCGACGGCCGGGATGATCGAGATCTTGGCGCCGTCGGCCACCGGGGCCTGCAGGCCACCGATGAAGCGGACGTCGTCGTCGGCGACGTAGACGTTCACGAAGCGGCGCAGGGCGCCGGCGTCGTCCAGAATCCGCGCGCGAAGCCCCGGATAGCTGCTCTCCAGCGAGTCGAGCACCTCGGCCAGCGTGCCGCCGTCGGCCGTGACCTCACCCGCCCCGGAGGTGTAGGTGCGCAGGATGGTGGGAATACGAACGGTGGCGCTCATGCCTGGTAGGCCTTCCAGAAGTCGGTGAACGCCTCGTAGCGCGGCGGGATGGTGACCTTGGGTCCGACCTTGCCGGCGACTGCGTCGAGGGTCTTGAGGCCGTCACCGGAGTTGATCAGGACGGTCTCCTTGGCCGGGTCGAGCTCGCCCGAGGCGATCAGCTTGGCGGTGACCCCCAGGGTCACGCCGCCGGCCGTCTCGGCGAAGATGCCCTCGGTGCGGGCGAGCCGCTGGATGTTCTCGACCACGACCTCGTCGTCCACGTCGGCCACCCGACCCCCCGTACGCCGGACCACGTCGAGCACGTAGGGCCCGTCGGCCGGGTTCCCGATGGCCAGCGACTTGGCGATGGTGTTCGGCTTGACCGGGGCGACGAAGTCGAGGTCGGCGCGGTACGCCTGGGCGATGGGCGAGCAGCCGGTGGCCTGGGCGCCGTAGATCGTGACGTGCTTGGCCTCGACGAGCCCGAGCTTCACGAGCTCACCGAAGCCCTTGTCGATCTTGGTCAGCTGGGAGCCGGAGGCAACGGGCACCACGACCTGGTCGGGCAGCCGCCAGCCGAGCTGCTCGGCGATCTCGTAGGCCAGCGTCTTGGAGCCCTCGGCGTAGTAGGGACGGACGTTGACGTTCACGAACGCCCAGCTGTCCTCCTCGGCGGCGATCTCGCTGGCCAGCTTGTTCACATCGTCGTAGCTGCCCTCGACCGCGATCAGGGTCGTGTCGTAGACGGCGGAAGCGATGATCTTCTGCTGTTCGAGGTTGCGCGGCACGAAGACGACCGAGCGGATCCCGGCGCGGGCGGCCGCGGCGGCCACGGCGTTGGCCAGGTTGCCGGTGGAGGGACAGGCGAGCACCCGGAAGCCGAGCTCACGGGCGGCCGACAGGGCGACGGCGACCACGCGGTCCTTGAAGGAGTGGGTCGGGTTGCCCGAGTCATCCTTGACCCACAGCTTCTTGACCCCGAGGTCGGCGGCGAGGTTGCCGGCGTCGACCAGTCGGGTGAAGCCCGGGTCGGTGGAGCGGAAGGTGGCGATGTCGGCGGGGACCGGCAGCAGCGGCGCGTAGCGCCAGATGCTCTTCGGGCCGGCCTCGATCTGGGCGCGGGTGATCTTGGGGAAGGCGTAGCCCACCTCGAGCGGGCCGAAGCACTCCATGCAGGCGTAGAACGGGCCGAGCTGAGTCTTCTCGCCGCAGGCCCGGCAGACCAGGTGGGTGGCGTTGCCGAAGGCCCCGTCCCGTACGCCGGCGGGGGCGGGGATGTGGGGGTCGAGCACGGTCGTCATCGTGTGTCCTTCATCATCTGTCGCGGTCGACGTTCGACTGCGTCGGAGTTGGCACCGTTTCTGTTCGGTCAGTCGGTTGCCGGGGAGTCATAGGGCCGATCCCTCATCCCCTCTGGATGGCTTCGCTCAGACTA
>JBBQAB010000010.1:0-2334 GCA_038198385.1 Propionibacteriales bacterium | reverse complement strand
GGTCCGGACCTGGCTGGAGGTCTTGTGCAGGACCGACTCGAAACCGGCCATCCGGGCGTCGATGAAGGCGTCGGTCTCACGACGCAGCGCCGCTGCCTCCTCGGCTGCCTCGGCCTTGACCCGCGCCGCCATCTCGGCCGCGACCCGTACGGTCTCGCTCTCCTTGGCCCGCGCCTTGGCGTCGGCCTTCGCCTCCTCCAGGATCGCGGCCGCCTCCGCCTCGCCGTCGGCGATCGTGGACTGCGAGCGGTCGATGACCTCCTGCGCGTCGGCGATCTCGTCCGGGAGGTGGTCGATGACGCCGTCGATGGCCGCCAGCACCTCGCTGCGGTTGACCACGCACGAAGCCGACATCGGCATCGCCCGCGCGTTGACGATCAGCTCGCGCAGCCGCGCCAGCTTCTCCTCGGCGGTCAGCCGGTCAGCCATGCCAGGTCCTCCTTGGTTGGGGGCCGGGACACCCGCGGGTCCCGGTTTCATGTCGGTCGACGCCACCCGGGTGGGGGTGTCGGTCCGCCCTCGAGGGTAGCGCCCCGGACCGGACCGGACCTCATCCGCGGGCGGCCCGGCGTTCTGCGGCCCGCTCCAGGGTGCGGGCCACCACCCGGTCGGGCAGAAAGGCGGTGACGTCACCGCCGAGGGTCGCGACCTCCCGGACGAGGCTGGAGGACACGTAGGACCAGGCCGGTGAGGTGGGGAGGAAGAGCGTCTCCACCCCGGCGAGCTGGCGGTTCATCTGGGCCATCTGGAGCTCGTAGTCCAAGTCCCCGCCGTTGCGCAGACCCTTGCTGATCACGCCGATGTTCTCACCCACGCAGAAGTCCACCAGCAGGCCGCTGAAGAGCCGCACCGACACGTTGTCCCAGCGGGCACAGACCTCGGCCAGCATCTGGACCCGCTCCTCGGGGGAGAACAGGGCGGTCTTGGCCTGGTTCGAGCCCACCGCCACGACGACCTCGTCCACCACCTGGGCCGTACGCCCGATGACGTCGAGATGGCCCCGGGTGACCGGGTCGAAGGATCCAGGGCAGACGGCGCGGGTCACGGTGGCTCCGAAGGGTGCGAGGGCGGGTGGGAGGGGCGGGTCGGGGTGGACGCTACCCCGACCGGACCGGCCCGAAGAGCAGCACGGTCTCGCCGTAGCCGCGGGTCCAGTCGTCCCGCACCCCCGACGGCCAGACCAGGCTCTCGCTGCGTCGGGACCGCTCCAGCACGACCAGGCCCTCCTCGGCCAGCCAGCCGTGGCCCAGCAGGTCGGTCACGATGGCCGCCACGGCGTCGGTGGCCAGCTCGTACGGTGGGTCGGCGAAGACGACGTCGAAGGGCTGCGGGGCCGCCGACGCCGCGACGTGCTCGACCCGGTCGGTCCGCACCGGGGCGCTGAGGCCGAGCTCGGCGACGTTGCGCCGGGTCACCGCCGCGGTCGTCCGGTCGGCCTCGACCAGCAGCACGGGACCGGCACCCCGGCTGGCGGCCTCCAGACCGACCGCCCCCGAGCCCGCGAACAGGTCGAGGAAGGACAGTCCGGCCAGAGTCTCGTCCGCCTCGGCCGACCCGCCGTCGTTCCAGGAGACCAGCGCGGAGAAGAGCGCCTCCCGGACCCGGTCGGTCGTCGGGCGGGTCCGGTCACCGGGGGGCATGGTGAGCCGCCGGCCACCCCGGGAGCCGGCGATGATCCGGCTCACGTGCGCTCCAGCCAGTCACCGGCCGCCTGCAGCTCCATGAAGGTGACCGTGTCGGCCAGCCCCGGCTCGCTGAGCCCGGGGTCGGCCGCGATACACCGCTCCGCGAGTCCGCGGGCCTGCCCGATCAGCTCGGCGTCGTCCAGCACCCGCAGCAGCCGCAGCCCGGACCGTAGGCCGGACTGACGCGCCCCGAGCACGTCGCCCTCGCGTCGCTGCTCCAGGTCGACGTCGGCCAGGGCGAACCCGTCCCGGGTCGAGGCGACCGCGGTGAGGCGCTCCCGGGCCAGGGTGCCGTCGGGGGAGGTGGTCAGCAGCAGGCAGACCCCGGCGTGACCGCCGCGGCCGATCCGCCCGCGGAGCTGGTGCAGCTGGGAGATGCCGAACCGGTCGGCGTCGCAGACCACCATGACCGCGGCGTTGGGCACGTCCACCCCCCCCTCGATCACCGTGGTCGCCACCAGCACGTCGGTCTCCCCGACCGCGAACCGACCCATCACCGCGTCCTTCTCCTCGGCCGGCAGCTGACCGTGCAGCATCTCCACCCGCAGGCTGGCCAGGGGGCCGGTGCTGAGCTCGGCGTACAGATCCTCGACCGCGACGGCGGGCACCGGCTCGGGCTCCCCGGCGACACCCTCGGGGGCCGGCTCGT
>JBBQAB010000009.1:0-14197 GCA_038198385.1 Propionibacteriales bacterium | reverse complement strand
CACCCGGACCCCCGGATGGCCGTAGTCCCCGAGCAGCCACCACAGCCGGGAGGCCGCCAGCGCGTTCCCGGCGTCGTAGGCCACCACGAGGGTGTCCGGCCCCACCCCGAGCTCGCGCACCGTCGCCACGAAGACCCCAGGGGTGGGCAGCGGGTGTCGGCCGCCCTCACCGGGAGGTCCCGACAGGGTCTGCTCCAGGTCGACCCAGAGCGCACCGGGCAGGTGTCCCGCCTCGAACTCCGGCCGTCCCGGCGGCCCGCCCAGGGTGAAGCGGACGTCGGCCAGGACGACGGGCGCCCCGGCGGCCAGCAGCTCGGCCAGCTCTGCGGTCTCGATCAGGACAGACGGGGTCATGGACGTACCTCTCCGGGGTGCTCGAGCTCGTCGGGGCGTTCGATGGGCAGCGGGTCCGACGGCGGGGCCTGGGCCACGACCCGGGTCACCGCCCGCCGGTGGTGCCGCCGGCACAGCACCTCGTGCTCGTCCACGATCCGGGCCAGCTGGTCGACCTGCTGGGGCTCGTAGAGCTGCGTCTGGTCGCAGACCAGGTAGTCCATCGGACCGGTGAAGCAGGACTCAGCCACCACGGCATCCTGCCATCCCGCCGGGTGTACGCCGCCCCAGCCTTGGCCGCCGTGACATATCCCGGGCCGCCGGCACGGCCCACCGTAAAGTGCGGTTCTGAGCCTGAGGAGACCTCGTGACCACGTCGGACACGCTGACCACCGCCCTGCCCGCCCTGTCCCGGCGGTTCGCCACCGTCAGGTCCTCGATCGTCCGTGACCTGCTCGCCCTCACCTCGCGACCCGGGGTCATCTCCTTCGCCGGCGGGCTTCCGGCCCCAGAGCTGTTCGACCTGGACGGAGCCCGGGCCTCCTTCGAGGCCGCCCTCGGGGAGGGCGGACGGCGGGCCCTGCAGTACTCCCCGACCGAGGGCAACCCGGACCTGCGGGAGCGGGTGGCCGAGCGGTACGCGGCCCGCGGGCTCCCGACGCGGGCCGAGGACATCGTCATCACTACCGGCTCACAGCAGGCCCTGAGCCTGCTCTCCACCACGCTGACCGACCCCGGTGACGTGGTGCTGGTGGAGAGCCCCAGCTATCTCGCCGCCCTGCAGTGCTTCGCCCTGGCCGGGGCCCGTCTGGTTCCGGTGCCCTCGACCGCCGACGGCGTGGACGTCGGCGTCCTCGCCGACCTGGCCGCGGCGTACGCCCCGAAGGCGTTCTACACGGTGCCGACGTTCCACAACCCGACCGGACGGACCCTGGACACGGCCAACCGGCGTGCGGTGGTGCGGGTCGCCGAGCGCGCCGGTTTCCGCGTCATCGAGGACGACCCGTACGCCGAGCTGCGCTACTCCGGCGAGGCGGTCCCCTCCATGGCAACGATGGGCGGCGGCGAGCAGGTGGTCTGCACCGGGAGCTTCTCCAAGATCCTGGCGCCCGGGCTCCGGCTCGGCTGGGTGCGGACCACGCCCAGCCTGAAGCCGTCTCTGGTCATCGCCAAGCAGGCGGCCGACCTGCACACCTCGACCCTCGACCAGGCGGCGGCGGCGCACTACCTCGGGACGGGCCGGCTGGAGCCCACGGTCGAGAACGCCCGCACGGCCTACCGGCTGCGCCGCGACGCGATGCTGGCCGGGCTGCCCCAGGCGCTGCCCGCCGGCAGCCGGTGGAACGCCCCGGACGGCGGGATGTTCGTCTGGGTGGAGCTGCCCGAGGGCTCCGACGCCGCCACCCTGCTGCCCCGCGCGCTGGCCCGCGACGTGGCCTTCGTGCCCGGAGCCCCCTTCTTCCCGTCCGACCCGCAACCCCGTACGCTGCGGCTCTCGTTCACGACCTACGAGCCGGCGGCAATCGCGGTGGGGATCGGCCGCTTGCGGGACGCCCTGAGTCCTGAGGCGGGGCTGAACCCCGACGCGGGGCCGAACCCGTAAGCGGGGCTGAACCCGTAAGCGGAGCCGGGGTCTGCGGGGAGCAGGGCAGGGTGCCTGCGGTGAGGGTCCGCGGCGAGGTACGTGCTGGCGGCCCAGACGATGGCCTGGTTGCTGAACGAGTAGTCGGTCATAGTCCCGGCCTGGAGCACCTCGGTCAGAAGGTGCTGGTCGCGATGGTCCGTTGGTGGGGACCTCGGCGAGAGCTCAGGCAGCGGCACGCCGTCCTCGGGCAGGATCAGTCGGTGAAGAGCGGGACCGCCATCTCGGCCGGGGTCAGCGACCCGTGCATCCCGACCAGGCTGAGCTCGCGGGGGAACTGCCGGGTCATCACGGCCCAGGTGCCGCGCATCGCCACCAGCACGTGCCCGTACCGGTCACGGACGTCCTCGTCGACCTCCCCGAACCAGCCGTCCTCGACGGCCTCGTCCCGGGTCCGCACCCAGGCCAGGTCGCCGAGCCGGTCCCGCCAGCGGTCCGCGACCCGGGTCACCGAGGCCTGGTCGACGGAGAGCTGGCGGAAGCGGCCCTCACCGGCGATCGCGCTGACCCCACGCATCAGCTGGGGCTCGTCCTCAGCCACGATCTGGTGGGCCGCTGGAACGTCGACCATGCCGTGGTCCCCGGTGATGACCAGGCGGACGTCGTCGGGCAGGGCGTCTCGGAGCCGTTCGCACATCGCGTCGATCCGCCGCAGCTGGGACAGCCAGGCGGTGACTCGCAACCCAGCGCGTGGCCGCAGTGGTCGAGCTCGCGTTCGTAGGCGTAGACCAGGCTCCGGTCGCCCCGGGTCGCTGCGGCCAGTACCAGCTCGATCCGGGCGTCCTCGGCCCTCTCGTCGACGAAGGGCAAGAAGTCGGCCCCCCGCAGGGCGGCCTCGGTGAGCCCGCTCGACTCGAACCGCTCGAGGTCCACCGAACTGACGCGGACGCCGTCCGCAGCGGCGCGTTCGAAGAAGGTGGGCCTGGGCTGGTAGGCCCGGGCCACCAGGTCGCAGTCCCAGGTGAGCGCGTTCAGGATCTCCCCGGTGCCGGGCACCCGCGAGGTGTAGCCGACGATCCCGTGCTGCCCCGGTGGGAGCCCCGTCCCCAGGCTCGCGAGGCTGGTCGCGGTGGTGCTGGGCACCCCGGCGGTGATCGACCGGCCCTCCCCCAGCAGCCAGGACAGGTAGGGCGCGTCCGCCATCGCGCGTCGGACCAGGTGCCAGCCCAGTCCGTCGACGAGGACGACCACGTACCGCTGGGCCGACGGGAGGCCCAGGATGTCGTCGGGACAACCGGGAACGCCCAGGTGGGCGCCGATGCTGGGCATCAGCTCGCTGAGGGTCGACCGGCCGTACGCGGGCACGACCATGGCGGACAGCCCCGCGTCGGATGAGGTGGCCAGTGGCGAGGTCATACCGCCGCTGCGCGCTGCAGGGAGCTCGAGAACCGGACCAGCCGAGCCACCCGGTCCGGTCCGTCTGCGGCGGCACTCATCCGGACGGTCAGGTCGTCACCCACCAGCGCCCCCGTGTAGCCGTGGTCGGCCTCGCACTGCGGGTCGTTGCAGGTAGCCTGCTCCAGGTCCAGCCGACGGACCGCACCCCAGCCGACCGACAGCCACGTCTCGTTCACGTCCCGGGAGCCCGTCCGGTAGGCCTCCGGCTGCGTCACGACGCGGGTCAGGACCACCGTGTTGATCTTGCCGAGCGGGACCGACTCGGTCGAGGAGGCGGCGTAGGTACCCGTCAGCGGCGGCTCGGCGGGCTGGTCGTCGGTGTGGCCCACGATCAGCCGTGTCGGGGTCAGCGCCAGCACCGTGACGTGACGGTGGATCTCGTCGTGGTTGAAGGTCGGCTCGTGGTGGACCACGAAGTCCAGCAGCTCCTCCTCGGCGAGGGCGATGACCATCGCGTCCTCCACCAGCTCCGGGAAGTAGCCACAGGCGTCGATCTCGACGCGCAGGTCTTTCCTCGTGGAGCCAAGCCTCATGAGCCTCATCCTGCCACGACCAGGACACCGCGACGGTCCCGTGCCGTCCAGCCCGTGCCGTCCAGCCCGTGCCATCAGCGGGCCGGCCAGGGCTGGGCCGGCCCGGGCCGGTCCAGGGCGGTCCAGTGCGGGGCCGGCTGCGTCCCGGTTAGAGGACCCGGGCCATCGGGTCGCGCCGGTCGTCGGTGGGTGCGATGTGGATCCGGGCCCCCAGGACCGCGACGGTGCTCACCGACGCCACGCAGGGACTGAGCGTGACCGAGGCCAGCTGGGGAATCTCGTCGGCCATCAGAGAGATTCGGTGCAGCAGATCCTCGATCGCACCGACGTTGACGCCGGGCGAGCCGTGACGACCGAACAGGGTGGGTGCGGCCCGCAGGTCACGCACCATGGCCGCCGCGTCCACGGTGGTCAGCGGCGGCACCCGGTAGACAGTGTCCCCGAGCAGCTCGCTGGCGATGCCGTCCAGTCCCAGCGAGATGATCGGGCCGAAGGCGGCGTCCTCCCGGCTCGTGACCACCAGGGCCACTCCGGGCGGCGCCATCTTCTGGACGACCGGGACCGCCACCCACAGTCCGTCGTCGGGCAGCAGGCCGATCTCGCCGACGAGCTCACCGAGGTCGGCCCAGGCCTGGGCCATCTGCTCGGGGTCGTCCAGGTGACGGTGCACACTGGCGAGGTCGGGGCGCCCCCGGACCGACTGTGCGGTCGCCTTGAGCACGACGTCCCAGCCAAGCCGGTCGGCCACCGCGGCCGCCTCGTCGAGGCTGCCCACCGCATAGCGCGGGACCAGGTCGACGCCGTACGCGTGCAGCAGAGCAGCGGCCTCCTCCTCGGTCAGCTCCCGGCCCTGCCGCTTGGACCCCAGCACCCGGTTGACCACGCGCTTGCCCGCGTCGGTGTTCACCGTCAGCAGCGGCACAGCGCCCGGGTCGCGGTCGCGCCAGTGCGCGTGGGCGGTCAGGGCGGAGAGGGCGTGAATGGCGTCGGCGGGAGCGTCGAACCGGGGCAGGCCACCCGGGCCGTCGAGCCGGTCCTCGCGGGAAACCGGGGGCAAGAAGTCCAGAAAGACCCCGAGCAGCGGCTTGGTCGCCGACGCCGAGACCAGCTCAAGGCCGTCCATGACCTCCTCGGTGCCCTGGTCGAACACGTTGACCGCGGCACAGACCACCGAATTGACCTTGGGGTCGGCCAGGGCGTCCCGGGCGGCCTGGGCGAACACCTCGGGCTCCGCCTCGGACCCGAGCAGGACCGGCGCCTGCTCCGAGAGCAGACCCACCGCCTGGATGGTGTGCAGCATCTGCTGGGCGAGGGTGGCGGAGTTGGTGATCACCCGGACCCGTGGTCCCGCGGGGAGGGGCTGGCGCGCGGCGACCTTGGCGATGTCGAACATGGCGCCCCGCCGGTGCACGACCATCACTCCGGCCTGGCGGAACAGGGCGTCCACCGCCTCGTCGGGCGCGTGACCGAGCCCTCCCCGTACGCCGGCGTGGGCGGAGCGGTTCGTACGGCCGGGCGCGAAGACCACGACCGGCTTGCGGCGGGTCAGCCGGCGGGTGATGCGCGAGAACTTGCGGGGGTTGCCGATCGAGTCCAGGGACAGCAGACAGACCCGGGTGGCGTCGTTGTCCTCCCAGTACTGCATCACGTCGTTGGCGGTGACGTCGGCGTAGTCGCCGGTGCTGATGAACGAGGACAGACCGAGGTCCTGGCGGATCGCGTGGTTGAGCAGCGCCACCCCGACGGCGGCCGACTGGCAGAACAGGCCCACCCCACCGGTACGCGGCATCGGCCCCGGCGTGGCGTTCAGCGCAGCCGAAGCCTCGGTGTTGATCAGACCCAGCGCGTCGGGCCCCAGCGCGCGGATGCCGTACGCCCGGGCCAGGTTGACCACCGTGTGGTTGTCCCCGGCCCCGAAGTCGGTGCCGGTCAGGACCACGATCCCGTGGGCGCCCTTGTGGGCGGCGTCGATGACCACGGCGCCGAGCTCGCTCGTGGGGACGCAGACCACGGCCAGGTCGAAACGGCCCGGCACGACCGCGATCGAGGCCGCAGTCGGCACCCCGGACACCGGCACCTGGTCGGCGCTGACCGCCACAACCTCGCCCCTGAACCCACCCCGGAGCATCGAGTTGACCAGGCCCTGGACCCGGCGGCCCTTGCCGTAGATGACCATCCGGTCCGGGTTCAGCAACCGCTCCACCGAGGCGCTCTCGGCACGGTGCTCCCGGCGCTCCATCACCCCGACCGAGGTGTCGGTGGGCAGGATCGGGAACTCAACCGAGAGCACACCGTCCTCGATGCCCTTGTGGACGCGGTAGCCCGCGTCGGCGAACACCTGCGCCATCCGGGCGTTCTCCGGCAACACCTCAGCGATGAAGCCGGTGATCCCCCGCTCCCGCGCGGCCTCGGCGAGGTGCTCCAGGAGGAGCTGGGCGATGCCGCGGCCCTGGTGGGCGTCCTCGACCAGAAACGCGACCTCGGCCTGGTCGGTCTCGGTCCGGTCGTAGCGGCCGACCCCGATCATGGTGTCGCCGACCGTCAGGATGAAGGCGACCCGGTCGACGTAGTCGACCTCGGTGAACCGCTTGACGTCACGCTGGCTGAGGCGGGGGTAGGGCGCGAAGAAGCGCAGGTACTTCGATTCGGGTGACACCCGCTCGTAGAACGACACCAGGAGCTCGGCGTCGGCCGGTCGGATCGGCCGGAGACGGGCCACCCCACCGTCGGTCAGGACGACGTCGGCCTCCCATTCCCGGGGATAGCCGGGGGTGTTCTCGAGCTGGCTGACGGACACAGGAGCAGCCTACGCAGAGCCCCGGACATCCCGAAGGGCCGGACCGACCGGCGACACGGCGCCCGGGTGCTCGCTCGCTGGTGGGAGGCGTGTCACCGCCGGAGAGGGCCGTACGCCGACCCGCTCAGGCTCGGCACAGGCCGCGTCCGAGCGCGCTGCGGACCGGCGGCCACGCCGGTGCAGGTGTGGGCGGTACGGTCGGCCCATGGCACTGAACCGTCACGTCCGGGCGGCCCGGGACTTCCTGGTCCAGCATCGCGAGGATTACGAGACGGCGTACCACAGCTTCACCTGGCCCCAGCTGCCGCTCTTCAACTTCGCCACCGACTGGTTCGACGGTCTGGCCGAGGAGAACCCGGACGGGCTGGCCCTGGTCGTGGTGGACGGAGACGACCAGCAGGCCCTGACCTTCCGCGAGCTCTCCGACCGCTCGGTGGCGGTGTCGCACTTCCTCTTCAGCCTGGGCCTGCGCCGCGGGGACCGGCTGCTACTGGTCCTCGGCAACGTCGTCCCGCTCTGGGAGGTGATGCTCGCGGCCTTCCGGCTGGGCGCCGTCGTCATCCCGGCCACCCCACTGCTCTCCCCGGAGGATCTCGCCGACCGGGTCAGCCGCGGCGACGCCAAGCTGCTCGTGGCCGACCGCGCCGACCGGGCCAAGTTCGCAGCCCTCAAGCTGCCGCTGGGCAAGGTGGCCGTCGGCGAGGGCGGTGCCTGGCTCGAGGACGGCTGGATCCCGTACGCCCGGGTCGACGACTTCACCGGAGCCGACCCGTTCCTGCCGGGCGCCACCAAAGGCAGCGACGCCATGCTCCTCTACTTCACCTCCGGCACCACCGCCCTGCCCAAGCTGGTCGAGCACACCCAGACCTCCTACCCGGTCGGTCACCTCTCCACGCTGTACTGGATGGGCCTTCAACCCGGCGACGTGCACCTGAACATCTCCTCCCCCGGCTGGGGCAAGCACGCCTGGAGCAACGTGTTCACCCCGTGGCTGGCCGGTGCCACCGTGCTCGTGTACACCTACACCCGCTTCGACGCCCAGGACCTGCTCCGGGTCCTGGCCGAGCGGCGGGTGACCACGTTCTGCGCCCCACCCACGGTGTGGCGGATGCTGATCCAGGCCGACCTGGGGGCCGCAGCCACGTCCCTGCGCGAGGTGCTGTCGGCCGGCGAGCCGCTCAACCCCGAGGTCATCGAACGGGTGCGCGTCGCCTGGGGCCTGACCATTCGCGACGGCTACGGCCAGACCGAGACGACCGCACAGGTGGGCAACCCCCCGGGCGCGGAGCTCCGGCCCGGCTCGATGGGCCGGCCGCTGCCCGGTTACAGCGTGGTCCTGGTCGATCCGACCACCGGAGAGGTCCGTGAGGACGAGGGCGAGCTGTGTCTGGACCTGGAGGTGCGACCGGTGGCCCTGATGTCGGCCTACCAGGAGCGGGCGGGGCACGAGGACGTCGCCCTGAACGCCGAGGCCTTCGCGGGCGGGGTCTACCACACGGGGGACGTCGTCAGCCGGGACGCCGACGGCTACCTCACCTACGTGGGGCGCGCGGACGACGTGTTCAAGGCCAGCGACTACCGGATCAGCCCGTTCGAGCTCGAGTCGGTCCTGATCCGGCACCCGGCCGTCGCCGAGGCGGCCGTGGTCCCGGCGCCCGACGAGCTGCGGCTGGCCGTGCCCAAGGCGTACGTCTCGCTGGCGGCCGGGCACGTCGCCGACGCCGAGACCGCCCGCTCGATCCTGGCCCACGCCCGCGAGAACCTGGCCGCCTACAAGCGGATCCGACGGCTGGAGTTCGCCGACCTGCCCAAGACCATCAGCGGCAAGATCCGACGGGTCGAGCTCCGGACCGACGAGGAGGGACGCGAGGCCCGTTCCGAGGCCGAGTTCCGCGACTCGGACTTCGACTGGTGACCCTCTCCGACCCGGTGCTGCCCGGTACGCCGCGACCCCGGCGGCCGCGGGCAAAGCCCATCGTCCGACCCCGGGAGAGCAAGGATCCGATGGCCCCTCCGACGGCGGGCGTCGACGCTCCGACCCCCCCTCCCACTGCCCCCACCCCGCTCCCGCCCGCTCCGGTGCCTGCGCCCATCACCCTGCGCGAGCTGCTCGGTCGCTACCTCAGCGAGCAGGCCGACGTCCTGCTCGCCGCGGGTGGGTCCCTCGCCGCGGGGGAGAACGTGGTCCACCCGGCCCGGGTCGCCGTCCGTCGGCTGCGGAGCAGCCTGCGGGTCTTCGGCGACCTCGTGGACGTTCCGCAGGCCGGTCACCTGGAGGACGAGCTGGTCTGGTGGGCCGCCCTGCTCGGGGTGGTCCGGGACCTCGACGTCCTCGAGGCGCGGCTGGTCGCAGCCGTGGACGCCCTGCCCCGGGAGCTGGTGCTGGGCGGCGTGCGGTCCCGGGTGCAGGCCCAGATCGCGGCCGAGCGCACGATCGCGATGAGCGCGGTCACCGACGCCCTCGGCACTGCCCGCTACGCCCGCCTGCTCGGCCTGCTGCAGCACTGGCGGGATGAGCCGCCGCTCACCGACCGGGCCGACCGGCCGGCCGGCAAGATCAGGGGCTACCTCAAGACGGCCGACCAGCGCGTCCACCGACGCCTGAGCGTGGCCACCAAGGCCCTGGACGGCGGGCACCCCGAGGCCGCTGAGCTGCTGCACCGGGCCCGGAAGTCGGCCAAGCGCCACCGCTACGCCCTGGAGGCCGCCGAACCCCTGCTCGGGGCCAAGGGCAGTCGGCTGGTCGCGGAACGCAAACGACTGCAGGACGTGCTCGGCGAGCGGCAGGACGCCGAGGTCAGTGCGGCGTTCCTCCGCCGGATGGGCGCCGAGGTCGGGGTCGAGGCCGGCCACAACGGCTTCACGTTCGGGCTGCTGTTCGCCCAGGAGCGCGCGGCCGACGTCGGCCTGCGCGCCCGGCTCAAGCCCTTCCTCAGCTAGCCTCGCCCGCTCGACCGCTCAGGCGGGGCGTGCCGTCCGGGTGATCCGCCATCCGAGCAGGCAGAATCAGGCCCGGACGGGCGCTGGGTGCCCGCCCGGAACGCAGAGAGGCAGGACATGGCACGCACCTCACCGTCGGGACGCGGATCCGGCTCGGGACCCGCCGACGAGGAGTTCACGGAGCGGATCGTCGACATCGACGTCTCCTCGGAGATGCAGACCAGCTTCCTGGAGTACGCCTACTCCGTCATCTACTCCCGGGCCCTGCCCGACGCCCGGGACGGGCTGAAGCCGGTCCAGCGCCGCATCCTCTACGCGATGGACGAGATGGGCATCCGCCCGGACCGCTCCCACGTCAAGTGCGCCCGCGTGGTCGGCCAGGTGATGGGGCAGTACCACCCGCACGGTGACACCGCAATCTACGACGCTCTCGTCCGCACCGCGCAGCCCTGGACCATGCGCCTGCCGATGATCGACGGCCACGGCAACTTCGGGTCGCTCGACTCCGGCCCCGCCGCGATGCGCTACACCGAGTGCCGGATGGCCGAGACCGCAGTGGCCATGACGGCCGGCCTCGACCAGGACACCGTCGACTTCAAGGTCAACTACGACGGCAAGGACTCCGAGCCCACCGTCCTGCCCGCGGCCCTGCCCAACCTGCTGGTGAACGGCGCCTCGGGCATCGCGGTCGGGATGGCCACAAACTGTCCGCCGCACAACCTGGTGGAGGTCGTGCAGGCGCTCAGGCACCTGATCGGTCACCCCGAGGCGACCGTGGACCAGCTGATGCGCTTCGTGCCCGGGCCCGACCTGCCCACCGGGGGCCGGATCATCGGTCTGGACGGCATCCGCGACGCCTACCACTCCGGTAGGGGCTCGTTCCGGATCCGGGCCACCACCCGGGTCGAGCAGGTCCATCCCCGACGCAAGGGGATCGTGGTCACCGAGCTCCCCTACATGGTCGGTCCCGAGCGCATCATCGAGCAGATCAAGAACCTCGTCACCGCGCGCAAGCTGCAGGGGATCGCCGACGTCAAGGACCTCACCGACCTCACCACCAACGGCACCCGGCTGGTGATCGAGATCAAGAACGGCTTCAACCCCGAGGCCGTCCTCGAGAACCTCTACAAGATGACCAAGCTGGAGGACAGTTTCTCCATCAACACCGTCGCTCTCGTCGAGGGCCAGCCGCGGACCCTCTCGTTGCGCGAGCTGCTGACGGTCTACCTGGAGCACCGCTTCGAGGTCACCCGGCGACGGACCGAGTTCGCCCGTCGCAAGGCGACCGACCGGCTGCACCTCGTCGCGGGTCTGCTCGTCGCCATCCTCGATATCGACGACGTGATTGCGATCATCCGGTCCTCCGACGACACGGCCCAGGCCCGGCAGCGTCTGATGGAGGCCTTCGACCTGACCGAGACCCAGACGAGCTACATCCTGGAGATGCCGCTGCGGCGGCTCACCCGCTTCAGCACGCTCGAGCTGGAGACCGAGCGGGACGCCCTGCTGGCCGCGATCGCCGCGCTGTCGGAGATTCTGGACGACCCGGGCCGGCTCCGCAGCCTGGTCGGCGAGGAGCTGGCCGCCATGGCCAAGAAGCACGGCACCCCGCGGCGGACCATCCTGCTGGCCGCCGGCGGGGTGGCCACCGCCACGGCAGCCCCGCTCGAGGTGGCCGACGACCCCTGTTGGGTGCTGCTGTCCTCCGCCGGTCTGCTGGCCCGCACCGACCACGCCGACGCGCTCCCCGACGACGGCCCCCGGGCTGGTCACGACGTCCTCACCTCGGCCGTCCGGGGCACCGCCCGTGGTCACGTGGGCACCCTCACCACCCTGGGGCGTCTGGTCCGGGTCAGTGTGCTGGACCTGCCCACGGTCCCGGGCACGGCCAACGCACCCCACCTGCAGGGCGGCGTCCCCGTCGCCGAGCTGCTGACCCTGGAGCCGGGCGAACAGGTCCTCGCCCTGGCCACGCTGGGAGACGACTCCCCCGGTCTGGCGCTCGGCACCGCCGCCGGGGTGGTCAAGCGGGTGAATCCCGAGCCGCTGACCAAGGACGCCTGGGAGGTCATCCGCCTCGACCCGGGTGACCGGGTCGTCGGGGCCTTCGAGCTCACCGACGCGTCGGTCGACCTGGCCTTCGTGACCAACGACGCCCAGCTGCTGCACTTCCCCGCCCAGCTCGTACGCCCTCAGGGCCGCGCCGGCGGCGGGGTGGCGGGGGTAAAGCTGGCCCCGGGGGCCCGGGCCGTGTTCTTCGGCGCCGTGCCGGCCAACGGGACGGCGGCCGTCCTGGTCACCGTGGCCGGCTCCGCCTCGGCTCTGCCCGGCAACGACGCGGGCACGGTCAAGGTCACCCCGCTGACGGAGTACCCGGCCAAGGGGCGGGCGACCGGCGGCGTACGGTGCCACCGGTTCCTGCGCGGTGAGGACACCCTGCTGCTGGCCTGGGCGGGCCCGGCGCCCGCCCGCGCGGCCACGGCCAGCGGATCCCCGGTGGAGCTGCCCCCGGCGGAGGGACGTCGGGACGGGTCCGGGGTCCCCCTGGCCCAGCCGGTCGCTGCCGTGGGGACGACGCCCGCGGGCTGATCCCGACCGCTTGCCGTCCGCCGCTGACCCCCGGCTCGGACATCGGCGGCGGCGCTCACCCGCGCACCTTAGGCTGGGCGGGTGCCACCCTCTCCGCCCGCTCAGGGCTTCACCGACCTCCTGACCCAGAACGCTGGCTACCAGACCCAGTTCCGGCACGCGGGGTTCGACGGCATCGCCCGCGCGGGTGTCGCCATGGTGACGTGCATGGACTCCCGGATCGAGCCCCTGGGGATGATCGGCCTCCAGGTCGGAGACGCCAAAATCATCCGGACCCCCGGTGGCCGTGTCACCCCTGACGCCCTGGTCGGCTGCGTCCTCGGGGTCCACCTCCTCGGGGTCCAGCGCATCCTGGTCGTCCCGCACACCCGGTGCGCGATGGCCGGTGGTGAGGACGCCGACATCGTGGCCAAGGCGCGGGCCGCCACCGGTGAGGACCTCAGCGACATGACCATCGGCGCGTCGGCCGACCAGCACGGCAAGCTGGTCGAGGACGTGACGATGCTGCGCCGGCACCCCCACATCGGTGAGCGCGCCGTGATCGGCGGGTTCCTCTACGACGTGGACACCGGCAGCCTCACCCAGGTGCTCTGACCGGATGCCGATGTACGTCTACCGGCCGTCGGAGGGCCACGGGCTGGCCCACGACCCCTTCAACGCGATTGTCGCTCCCCGCCCCATCGGCTGGATCAGCACGTTGTCGGCCACCGGGGCGCGCAACCTGGCGCCGTACAGCTTCTTCAACGCCTTCAACTACCGTCCGCCGATCATCGGGTTCGCCAGCATCGGCTACAAGGACAGCGTCAGGAACGGAGCGGTGACCGGGGAGTTCGTCTGGAACCTGGCGAGCCGACCGCAGGCGGAGGCGATGAACGTCACTGCGGCCACCGTGGACGCCGACCAGGACGAGTTCGACCTGGCCGGGCTGACCGGGGTCGACTCCCTGGAGGTGGCTCCGCAGCGGGTCGCGGGGGCGCCGGTGGCGTTCGAGTGCCGGGTCAGCCAGCACATCCAGCTGACCACCCACACCGGGGAGCTGGTCCCGACCTGGCTCACCCTGGGCGAGGTGGTGGCGGTGCACATCGAGCAGTCCTTGATCGTAGACGGGGTGTTCGACACCGTACGGGCTCAGCCGGTGCTGCGCGCCGGAGGGCCGAGCGCCTACTTCGGCATCAGCGAGGCGGCCCGCTTCGATCTCAGCCGCCCCGCCTGAGAACATCGGCCTGAGGACCACGCCGCCGGAGATCGACCGGAGGACGTCGACCTGAGCGGGCCAGCCCCAGCCTGACCCGTGCTGAGGAGTCCGCGTCGACCCGGGCGGGTCCCTCAGACGTCGATCGTGGCGGAGTCCAGGCTGTAGGCCCCGTCGATGATGAACTCCTTGCGGGGCCCGACGTCGTTGCCCATCAGCATCTCGAAGGTCGTGTCCGCGATCAGTCCATCGTCCACCGTCATCCGTCGCAGCGTGCGGTGCCGGGGGCTCATCGTGGTCTCGGCCAGCTGGTCGGCGTCCATCTCGCCCAGGCCCTTGTAGCGCTGCGGCTCCTTGAACGTGCTGCCCCGCTTGGTCAGCTCGGCGGCCTTGCGCTGGTACTCCGCGTCGGAGTAGGTATAGATGAAGCGCTCCTGGCCCTTCCGCGGGTTGGTCAGCTCGAAGCGGTGCAGCGGCGGTACGGCCGTGTAGACCCGGCCGGCATCGACCATCGGACGCATGTAGCGGAAGAACAGGGTCGCCAGCAGACACCGGATGTGGGCCCCGTCGGAGTCGGCGTCGGCCATGAAGATGATCTTGCCGTAGCGAGCCGCCTCCAGGTCGAAGCTGCGCCCGGACCCGGCGCCGACCACCTGGATGATCGAGGCGCACTCGGCGTTCTTCAGCATGTCACCCACCGAGGCCTTCTGGACGTTGAGGATCTTTCCCCGGATCGGCAGCAGGGCCTGCAGGTCGGCGTTCCGGGCCGTCTT
>JBBQAB010000008.1:0-4628 GCA_038198385.1 Propionibacteriales bacterium | reverse complement strand
GGGCTCGACGAAGTGCAGAGCCTCGATGGCCAGCTCCTCGCGGCCGATGCTGATCCGGGACTGGGCGAAGGAGGGGGTGTTGACCAGGTAGATGCTCTGTCCGGCGATCGGGAACAGCCCGAGCGAGGCCCAGACGTACCACGAGCTGAGGCCGCCCGAGTCGTCGTTGCCCGGCAGCCCGCCGCGACCCAGGCCGAACTGGTTGTTGACCGCTGCGTGCACGACCTCGGCCGTCCGGTCCGGTCGGCCGACGTAGTGGTAGGGCCAGGGGACCTCCATGTCGGGCTCGTTGTTCAGGCCCTCGAAGCGGTTGAGGGCGTAACCGGCGGCCAGCTCGGCCACGCTCGGTCGCTCACCGACCTGCTTGACCGGGTCGGCCCCATAGCCGAAGAACGTGTCCAACAACCCGGTGAAGCGTTCCTCACCGCCGGCCAGGTCGATCCGCGCGGCCATGTCGTGCAGCACCCGGAACGAGTAGTTCCACTTGCCGCCCTCGTAGTAGCTGGAGTCGACCAGCAGCCCGTCCTCGGCGAAGGCGTTGACCCACTGGGTGGCCAGGGTCTCGAGCTGCTGGGCCAGGGCGGTGTCACCGATGTAGCGGGCGACCTTGGCGGTGCAGTGGTACCCGAAGGCCAGGTCCAGGGTGTGGCTGATCGGGTGGGCGACCCCGCGCAGCAGGTATTCCTCCCCGTACGCCCGGCGCAGGTCGCCGTCCATGTGGACCAGCGCCCAGTCCCAGTCGACGTCGGTCATCCCCAGCTGGCACAGGTCGGCCAGGAAGGTCTGGGCCAACGCGCTGCCCTGGCGGGAGAACCGGTCCGCACCCTTGGCCATCCGGTAGCCGATCGGGAGGTTGCCCTCCTCCTCACAGATGAACAGCAGTGCGTTGGCCAGCTCGATCGCCCGCTCCGGGAACAGGGCCGTGATGAGCGGCAGCTGGGTGCGGTAGATGTCCCACATGGTGCAGATGTCGAACACGAAGGGGCCGTCGGTCGGCCAGAACGGGCTCTCGTTGTTGGCGAAGCACGGCTTGATCAGCGAGTGGTAGAGCGCGGTGGAGAAGACGGCCTGCCGGGTCCGGTTGGGGGTCTCGACCCGGACCATGCTGAGGTGCTGCCGCCAGACCGCGGAGGTCTCGGCCCGGCGGGACTCGAAGGCCGCGACCGGGGTGCCCGGGCTCACGGACGCCCCGGTGCTGGCGGGACCGAGGTCGGCGTACAGGTTCTGTCGGGCCTGCTCCACCCCGCGCAGCGAGAAGCCGAAGCGCAGCTCGACCACCTGGCCGGGCTCGGTGGCGCCACGCCACATCAGCCCGAACGGCCGCAGGGTGGTCGGCCGGATCCGGTCGAAGTCGAGCCGCGTGCCCCCCGGCATTAGCCGACGGTCGTACCAGAGCATCTGCCGCCAGTCGCCGACGTCGCACTCCAGGTGCACCGCCAGCGGGGCCCCCTCGACCACGACCTCGGCCTGGGCCACGCCCGGGGACAGCGACTCGAGGTGCGCGCGGAGCGGGACGGTCGAGCCGTACGGGATGGCGAGCCCGCCCATCGAGAAGTCGATCACCAGCCGGGCGTCCTTGTGGGCCGGGAAGGCGTAGCGGTGGACGGCGCTCTTGGGGCCGACGGTGATCTCGCAGCGAATGCCCGAGCTCAGCGTGGTCTCGTAGTAGCCGGGTTCGGCCCGCTCGTCCTGCAGCTCCCAGGTCTGGCCCAGGGTGTCCAGGGGTTCCAGCATCGGGGTGACCCGGAAGTAGTTGTAGTACTTGCGGATCGCGCCGGTGCCGGACTGCTGGAAGTGGGTGAACCCTGAGGCGAGCTGGGTGTCGTAGAGCCGGGGCGGGACGCCCTCGGTGTTGAGCTCGTACAGGCCGTAGCCGGTGGGGTAGGCGCCCGAGTAGGCGCAGGCCGAGACCATGCCGAACGGGTAGGTCGCTCCCGGATGGGTGTTGCCCACCTGGGGCTTGGGCCAGAACCAGGTGGCGGCCAGACCGGCCGGCTCGGGCAGGTCAGTGGCCGCGGTCCCGATGAAGGGGTCGACGTGCTCGATCATGGTCACCCTCCATTGACGATGGCTTGCGATCCTGGCCCCACCAGTCACCGGCCGGCCGCCGCGCCGGTTCGCGCCGTTGCCTCACCGTAGGAGAAACCCGTGTCGCTGATGTTTCACCGTGGTCACGAATCGGTCGCCCTGATAACGATTCAGCCGCGGCCGACGTCCTCATCGTGAGTCGATGACGACGCCGCCCGCGGCTGAGGTCAGGCGGACCGGCTCCGGGCCGGTCGGGACGAGCTACTTCTCGTTCTCCTCGAGCTTGAGGGCGATGCCGAGGCCGAAGAACGTCGGCGCCCAGTGACCGATGAAGATGCCCCAACGGTCGGACTGGGCCTTGTCGTCGCCCTTCTTGTTGCGGCTGATGAACCAGGTGAGCAGGGACACGACGATCGAGCCGAACCCGCCGATGTAGGCGTAGTCGCTCTTCATGCCGAGCTCGGACAGCTTCTTGATCATGGGAGTCTTCCTTCGTCAGGGTGCGCCCTCGCGGGCCGGCGGGGACGTCGCACGGGTGTGCCCCTGCATTATGTCCCGCGGCACCGGACGGCTCGTGGGGGCTCCTTCTCGGCCTGCCGTACGGAGGGCCCTCGTCGTTGCGGGGCGGGGAGCTCTACGCTGGCGCGGTGATCGTGCTGACCCGCTTCGTCGTCGACCCCGGGGCCGTGCCGACGTTCGTCGCCCAGGCGGAGGCTGCCGTCGCCGTGCTCGCCGCCCGCGACGGCTTCGTCTCGGTCGACTTCGGCCGCAACCTGGACGACCCCACGCTGTGGACCCTCACCACCCGGTGGCGCGACGTCGGGTCCTACCGGCGGGCCCTGCAGGGTTACGAGGCCAAGATGGCGGTGGTGCCGCTGCTCTCGCAGGCGGTCGACGAGCCCTCGGCCTACGACGACGCCGACCTGGTCGGAGAGAACCACGCTCGCGGCAGCTGAGTCCGCCCCGGCGGCTCGCCACCCCGGCCCCGGCAGCGGTTCCGGATAGGATCACGGGTCGGGCCATCCCAGCCGGGGGTGGCCGCGTACGCAGTCTGGAGCACATCTGTATGGCCTCCGCCACCCGCCTCGACAACGTCATCAGCCTCTGCAAGCGGCGGGGGTTCGTCTTCCCCTCCGGTGAGATCTACGGCGGGACGCGTTCGGCCTGGGACTACGGCCCGCTCGGGGTCGAGCTGAAGGAGAACATCAAGAAGCAGTGGTGGCGCAACGTCGTCACCGCGCGTGACGACATCGTCGGCCTCGACTCCTCGGTCATCCTGCCCACCCCGGTGTGGCAGGCCTCAGGCCACCTCAAGGCGTTCGTCGACCCGCTGACGGAGTGCCTGAGCTGTCACCGCCGGTTCCGCGAGGACCACCTGCAGGAGGAGTACGCCGAGCGGAAGGGTCTGCCCGACCCCGACGCGGTGGCCATGACCGAGATCCCCTGCCCGAACTGTGGCACCCGTGGCCAGTGGACTGAGCCGCGGATGTTCAACGGCCTGCTCAAGACCTACCTCGGGGTCACCCAGGACGAGTCGGGGCTGCACTACCTGCGCCCCGAGACCGCGCAGGGCATCTTCGTGAACTTCGCCAACGTGGTCACCGCCACCCGGAAGAAGCCGCCGTTCGGGATCGGCCAGGTGGGCAAGTCCTTCCGCAACGAGATCACGCCGGGCAACTTCATCTTCCGGACCCGCGAGTTCGAGCAGATGGAGATGGAGTTCTTCGTCGAGCCCGGCACGGACGAGGGCTGGCACCAGTACTGGATCGACAACCGGACCGACTGGTACACCGGGCTGGGTCTCAACCGGGACAACCTGCGGCACTTCGAGCACCCGAAGGAGAAGCTGTCGCACTACTCCAAGCGGACCGTGGACATCGAGTACCGGTTCGGCTTCCAGGGCAGCGAGTGGGGTGAGCTCGAGGGCATCGCCAACCGGACCGACTTCGACCTCAAGACCCACTCCGAGCACTCCGGCACCGACCTGTCCTACTTCGACCAGGCCAAGAACGAGCGCTACACCCCGTACGTGATCGAGCCCGCGGCCGGCCTGACCCGCTCGCTGATGGCCTTCCTGATCGAGTCCTACGTCGAGGACGAGGCCCCCAACACCAAGGGCGGGGTGGACAAGCGGACCGTGCTCCGGCTCGACCCGCGGCTGTCCCCGGTCAAGGCCGCGGTGCTCCCGCTCTCGCGCAACGAGGCCCTCTCGCCCAAGGCCCGCGACCTCGCCGCCGAGCTTCGTCAGTACTGGAACGTGGACTTCGACGACGCCCAGGCCATCGGTCGCCGCTATCGGCGCCAGGACGAGATCGGCACGCCGTTCTGCCTCACGGTCGACTTCGCTACCCTCGAGGACGACGCGGTCACCATCCGCTCCCGCGACACCATGACCCAGGAGCGGGTCGGCCTGTCCTCGGTCCGCGACTACCTGGCCACCCGCCTGGTGGGGTGCTGACCGCGGCCCCCGCGTCGGCGTCCACGGTCGGCGTGGCCCCGGCACTGCGGATCGGCGGGCTGGAGCTGGCCACGCCGGTCGTCCTGGCGCCGATGGCCGGGATCACCAACGCGGCCTTCCGCCAGCTCTGCCGGGAGCAGGG
>JBBQAB010000007.1:0-7759 GCA_038198385.1 Propionibacteriales bacterium | reverse complement strand
GGCCACGGTGGCGCTGAGCGAGACGGTCTCGTGGTCAGAGGGTGCGCTGGCGCTCACCCTCCTGGCCGGCCTGCAGTTTGTCGCCGCCTGGGCCTCGGTGCACGTGTCCTGGGTCCGTCGAACCATCACCTCCGAGCCCGCCGTCCTGCTTCGTCATGGAAGGCTCGACCAGACCGCGTTGCGGCGCGAACGGATCTCCGAGACGAGCCTGCGCCAAGCCGTGCGGAGCAGCGGATGTGGCGGGCTGGAACTCGTTGCGTTCGTGGTGCTGGAGACCAACGGTCAGCTCAGTGTCGTGCCCTCCAGCACCCTGGGGGGTGGCTCCGCTCTCGGCGACCTGGCGGGGGCCCCCGATCCCTCCGGCAGCGGGCCAGCAGCCGGTTGACCTCCTTCTCCCAGCGACGCTCGACGACCTACGGCTTCGGTATCGTGCTCGGGTATCCGGAATGGGAGGGATCCTGGTGTTCTTGACCGTTGTGGTGATTGTTGTCGTCTCAGCCGCCCTGGTGGCTGGGCCGCTTGGGGTGTGTACGGCCGGCTACCGAGCGGGATCGAAGGCTTCATCGTGGCTCTCGCTGGCGGCGCCCTCATCGTGTCCGCCGTGATTGAGCTCATTGAGCCCGCAACCGACGTTGCGCCACTCTGGGCGGTCGCTGGCTGCGTCCTGGTCGGCGCCGCCGCGTTCGCCGGGCTGGACCGCACCGTGAAGACAAAGCTGGGCTCCAACAGCGGCGGTGGACTTCTCGCCGCTATCACCCTCAACGGCATCCCCGAAAACCTGGCCCTCGGCGTCGCGCTCATCGGAGCAGGCCCCCTCCAGGTAGCGTCACTCTCCGGTTCGATCTTCCTGTCCAACCTCCCCGAGGCCGCGGGTGGTGCCCCGGAGATGGCGAAGAGTCATGCAAAAGCCAAGGTGCTCGGCCTCTGGATCGCCACAGCGGCGTTGCTGTCCGCTGCGGCTCTAGCCGGCAACCTTCTCCTCGCGGGAGTTCCCGACCCTGTGCTGGGTTTGCTGGACAAGCTGGGGTAACCGCCAACATGCCGCCGCCCCCCGTGCCGCCGCGTCCTCGTGCGCTCGCCCGGGCGGAAGTCGAGACGCACGGTTTGACGGCGGGCCGCGGTCTCCGCCTGCGGTGGGGTTCACGGTTCAGGGGGCGCTGGGTGCCCTGAATGAGGGGGGTGCGCTGCACGTGCTGAGGTCCACCCACGCGCATCCCGAGGTCAGCGAGCCGCGCAGATCACAGACCGGTATCGGTCGACGGGCTGGGGTCCGTTCGCCTTGACAGGCCCCCGACGGACCCCGGAGGGTTGAAAGTCCACCCAAGCAGGACCGGCAGCCCGGCCCGACTGGCCTTGTCGATGCCACCGACTCACGGTCGGGGCGAGCATCGTGGGGCTGTGACCGACGAACGATGATGGTCTCCGCAGAGCTGCTGTCCTTCCCCTAGAGGAGTGCGACCATGACCACGAACCCGACGTTCCTGACTGCCCCCCGAGCGGCCGCCCTCGCCATCGCGCTAGGCACCCTCCCCCTGATGGCCGCGTGCGGCTCATCCACTCCGAGCTCGTCCCCGACCACGTCGACGTCGGTCTCGACGAGCGAGTCGGCCGCCGCCCCGGCGCCCGCTTCCTCGGAGCCCATGGCCAGCCCCAGCGCCTCCGAGGCCAGCCCCAGCTCGTCGGCGGCCGCGGCCTCCCAGACGTTCGGGTCGGGATGCTCGGCCATCCCGTCGACCGGCAAGGGCTCCTTCGACGGCATGTCGACCGCAGCGGTCGCCACCGCCGCGAGCAACAACCCGCAGCTCTCCACCCTGGTGACGGCGGTGAAGAAGGCGGGTCTGGTCGACACCTTGAACAACACACCCGACATCACGGTCTTCGCCCCCAACAACGACGCCTTCTCGGCCCTGAAGAAGAGCACCCTGACCAAGGTGCTGGCCGACCGGTCGCAGCTCACCAAGATCCTGACCACCCACGTGGTGAAGGGTCAGATCTCTCCGGACCAGCTCGCCGGGCCGCACAAGACCCTGAGCGGCTCGACCATCACCGTTACCGGCTCGGGGGAGAACTTCACCGTCAATGGCAACGCCAAGGTTGTCTGCGGCAACATCACGACAGCCAACGCCACGGTCTACATCATCAACCGCGTCCTGATGCCCAACTGACCCTGACGACCGACGTCGCGCGCGACGATCCCGTCCGCCTACGGTCGGGCTGGTCGGCGGGCATGGGCGTGGGCGTGCGTCGGCCGTACGGCCTGACGAGAGCGCAGCGCAGCCCTGCGGCGCAACCCGGCTGCTGAGCCCGGCGGAGTCTCGGCGACTGATGCTGAGCTCAGCCACCCTCGGCGGGGGCGGGCAGGTTGAGGGGGGCAACCGGACCGATCTCCGCCCGGTCGGGTCGAGACTGGCTTCCTTCGTGCCGCGCCAGGAAGTAGGCACCGACCGAGCCGGCCAGGGTGGCGAAGACGACGACGGAGAAGATCGCCAAGAGCACCTCGAAAACCTGGGCGAAGGCGTCCGGTTGTCCCAGCGGCTCGCCGGTGACCGTGCCCAGGGCGGCGGCGTGCAGGGCGGCGGCGTAGGTCGGGTAGCCACTGAACTCCCATAGCAGCTGGCTGGAGCCGAGGACCACGATCGCGGACGCCACCCCCAGCCAGCCCACCCGGCCGCCGAGCAGCTGCCGGGCCGATCGGGAGGTTCGTACGGCCGAGGACAGCAGCCGTCCGGACCGCAGCACCCGGACGGCCCGGACCAGCCGAAGAACACGGAGGAACGGCAGGACCAGGAACAGGACCTGCCACCAGTTGCGCCGGAGGAAGCGCCCGGTGCTGGGCGCCACCACCATGCGGGCCAGGAACTCCGCGGCGAACACCGCCCAGAGCGCCCATCCCAGGACCGTCAGCACGACGCTGAGGGCACCACCCGGACGGG
This sequence comes from Propionibacteriales bacterium, assembly GCA_038198385.1. GTDB lineage: Bacteria > Actinomycetota > Actinomycetes > Propionibacteriales > Propionibacteriaceae > Microlunatus. Next base: position 4,826 of record JBBQAB010000007.1, on the reverse strand, counting down.
TGATCTGCTCACTGAGCACGACCAGGAGGAAGACGACGCTCAACGCGGTCATGGCCGGCGTGAGCCGGTCCAGGAGGCCCTCGGCCCACGCCTCTCGGTGGGAGCTGGGGGACGCCAGCAGGGACGCCTTCCTGGTGGCGGGCTGCTGCCCTACCTCGGTCATGCCGCCTCCCCCACGGTCTGTCGCGCACCCACGCGGAGGTCGAACCTACCGCGGTCGCAGTCGCCGTCCGCAGCCCACGCGACCGGGGCGACCGGCTGAGGGGCCCGGACACGACCCACCCGGGGGCGGGGCTGCTCCCACGACGGCCTTCGCCGGACAGACCCCCCTCGTACGGCCGGTAGGGTCGAGAGCCAGTCGTTCAGGACGCCCGGTGGTCGGACCGCAGACCCGGGACGGCGGCCCGCACCTGAGCACAGCTGGGTGGCCCGGGACCCGTCCGGGTCCCCGAGACAGCTCCTACCGGGACGGACACGATGGACCTCGACCTCTCCGACTTTCTCCAGCGCATCCAGGCGATCATCCGGGGGCTCCTGCTGTCCCTGCCCAACGTCTTGTTCGGCGTGGTGGTGTTCGCCTTGTTCTGGCTGGCCTCGCGGCTGTTGGCCCGGTTCGTCCAGGCCGTGTCCCGGCGGGCCGGCCAGCCCGCCGGGGTCAGCGTGGTCCTGGCGCGGCTGACGACCTGGGCCGTCCTCGGACTCGGCCTGCTGGTCGCCCTGACGTTGATCTTCCCCACTTTGACCGCCGCCTCGCTGTTCGGGGCGCTCGGCGTCGGCGGGGTGGCTATCGGCTTCGCCTTCAAGGACATCTTCCAGAACCTGCTCGCCGGCATCCTCATCCTGATGACCCGCCCGTTCCGGATCGGGGACCAGATCGTGTCCGGGGCCAACGAGGGAACGGTGGAGAGCATCGAGGTGCGGGCGACCCTGCTCCGGACCTACGACAACCGCCGCATCGTGATCCCCAACAGTGACCTCTACACCAACCGTGTCACGGTCAACACCGCGTACGACCAGCGTCGGCTGTCGGTCAACGTGGGTATCGGGTTCGGCGACGACATAGGCGGGGCCAAGAGGGTCGTGCTCGACACCGTGGCCACCCTGCCGGGGATCCTCACACAGCCCACGCCCACGGTGCTGGTGACCGAGCTCGGGGACTTCGCCGTCAACCTCGAGGTCCGGTTCTGGATCGACCCGCCGGCCCGTCGGGAGGCCCTCGAAGCCCAGGACCAGGTCCTCCAGGCACTGAAGTCCGCGCTCATCGGGGCGGGGGTCGACCTGCCTCTGCCGACCCACCAAGTCCTCTTCCACAACCAGACGGAGCCCGATGACGGCGACCGGTGGCACCAACGGGAGGGGTGGCCGCCCGGGGCGGCCCACGACGCCCACCGTCAACGCCCGACCGAGGTGGCGTGAGGTCACCGCCTCCAGGCCGTTGGGGCGAGCGGCGCCGGACGGCGGCCAGCAACCGGAGCGGCGCCTCAGCCCAGGGCCGGCGGCCGGGCCCACAACAGGGTGCCCTCGCCGCGGACCGTCAACGGACCGCAGGCGTGGGCGACCAGGATCGTCTGACCGGCGGTGACCGCGGTCGAGCCGTCTGCCGACGTCAGCTCCAGGTGCCCCTCCAGGACGACCAGAACGCCGAACCCGGCCTCCAGAACCCTGTCGGCACTGCTGACCTCGATCCGGTCGAGGCGGAACATCTGCAGCGCGGGGTCCACGAGCACATTCCCGGGTCGCGGCTCGGTCACCAGGAGCCCGGCCAGCTCCTCCGGCGTACGGCCGTGGGTCTCGACCGCCTGGAGGGCCAACGGGAAGCCGAGCCCCAGGTGGCCGTCCCGGGCGCCGTCGAGGGCGAAGTCACGCCACTCGAGCAGGATGGACAGGTCCTCGGGCTCCTGGATCTCGGCCAGCAGGATCCCGTTCCCGACGGCGTGCAGCAGGCCCGGGGGTACGTAGACGGTCTGGTGGGCCTGCACGTCGAGGCGGTGCATGAGGGAGAGCATCTCCTCGACCTGCTGACCCTCGACCAGACGAAGGAGGTCCTCGGGGTCGACGTCACGTTGCAGGCCGAGGAACACCTCGCCGGGCCGCAGGATGTACCAGGCCTCGGCCTTGCCGTGCCGCTCCCCGAGGTGGGTGGCGGCGAAGGCCGTGTCCGGATGGGCGTGCACCGGGAGCCGCTGCCCGGCGTCCAGGAGCTTGAACAGGATCTTGGTGTCCGCACCGAAGGCGGCTACGTGCTCGGGACCGAGCCAGGCCAGCGGGTCCTGCTCGATCTCCTCACGGAGCAGCCGCCCGGACGACAGCCGGGTCTGACCCAGGTTGCCGTGTCCGCGGACCGAGGTCGTGGAGCCCACCCAGTCCTCGGGCGTCCTCGGTCCGGCGGTCGGCACCCCACGGAAGTCGGCGATCCGGTCACCGCCCAGGTAGAAGCGGTCGCCGGGCTGGTTGGCGGGGAGGAGGAGAGGTCGCACGTCACTCTTTCGTCGGGCGGGTCAGGTTCAGGCGGGTCAGGCGACCCGGCCCCCGGGAAGGGAGTGAGGGCGGGGAAGACCGTCGGTGGGTTCTCTCCGGCGTCACCCGGCCGCTCCATCGTCGCAGGCATGACCGACGGGGAGAGGACGGGGACGGGTCAGGTCGTCGGAGACCTCGGGAGACCGACAGCCGGTCGTGGACGCGGTACGGGGCTCGTCTCGCCCCGGAGCGAACCCGGCGGGGGGCGGACCGGGGGACGGCGGCGGCGGCTCCTAGCGGAAGTCCCGGGACTGGTGCTGGGTCGGGAGGAGCCCCGAGACCCAGGAGAAGACCGCACCCAGAGGTTCGAGCCGGTCGGCCACCAGGTTGGTGACTCCCTCACTGTGCTCGACGATCCCGCGGATGACCATGCCCTGCACGTTGCGCCCGATCCGGCGATAACGCTGCCACAGCGGCTGTGAGCAGACGATGTTGAGCATGCCGGTCTCGTCCTCCAGGTTGAGAAAGGTGATGCCCCCCGCCGTCCCGGGCCGCTGCCGGTGGGTCACGAGCCCCGCCACCCGGACCCGTCGCCGATCGTGGCGAGGCCCCAGATCAGCGATGGCGACGATGCCGCTGTCGGCCAGCAGCTTTCGCAGGTGCGCCAGTGGATGGTCCTCCGGTGAGATCCGGGTCGCCCAGAGGTCGGCCACGGTGACCTCCACCGGGCTCATCCCGGGAAGGGTGGGCGGAGCGGCGTCGATGGCCGAACCCGGCAGGGTGTTCAGGTCGTCGGAGTAGCCCGCGTTCCACAGTGCCTGACGCCGGGAGAGGCCGAAGCAGTCGAAGGCCCCCGCCGTGGCCAAAGCCTCGGTCTGAGCCACGGACAGTCCCGCCCGTCGCACCACGTCGTTCATGTCGGCAAAGGGGGCTCGCTCCCGCTCGGCCACGATCCGTTTGGCCGTCTCCCGTCCCAGCCCCGCCACCTCCACCAGCCCGAGCCGTACAGCGAACCGACCGTCACGACGGTGGGCGGCGGAACGGTCCGGGCCATCGCGTACGAACGGCGGGACCGGCAGCTGGTCAGGTGCGAGGCAGAGGCTCGAGCCTGTGGACACCGACCCGGGCCGGACGGCCCGTCCGTCGAGGGCTGAGGGATGCCCGGGGCCCGGTCCGTGCAGGGGACCCGCCGCTGAGTCAGGCCCGGCCGAGGTGGCCTGGGTCGCCGACGACCCGGTGGGTGGCACTGTCGGAGACGGGACGGGCTCGGTCTCCCGCCGCTCGAGGTCGGCGTCCACCGAGGAGGCGAGGATGTCGGGCCGGAGCACCGACACCCCGTGCCGTCGAGCGTCCCCGACCAGGGACTGGGGGGAGTAGAACCCCATCGGTTGGGCCCGGAGGAGCCCGGCCAGGAAGGCCCCCGGAAAGTGCAGCTTGAGCCAGGCGGAGGCGTACACGAGGAGGGCAAAGCTGATGGCGTGGCTCTCGGCGAAGCCGAAGTTGGCGAAGGCCTGGATCCGGGCGTAAATATCGTCGGCCAGCCCACCCTCGATGCCGTGCTCGGCCATCCCCGCGTACAGCTTGTTCCGGAGCCGGTCGATCTTCTCGATCCCCCGCTTCGAGCCCATGGCCCGCCGGAGCAGGTCGGCGTCGTCGCCGGTGCAGCCGCCGACCGCCATGGCGATCTGCATCAGCTGCTCCTGGAACAGGGGCACCCCCTTGGTCCGCTCCAGGACCGGTTCCAGGGCCGGGTGCAGGTAGGTGACCTCCTCCTTGCCGGTCGCCCGGCGGATGTAGGGATGCACCGCCCCGCCTTGGATGGGGCCCGGACGGATTAGCGCGACCTCGATCACCAGGTCGTAGAACCGTCGCGGCTGCAACCGCGGCAGGGTCCCTATCTGGGCCCGGCTCTCGACCTGGAAGACCCCGATCGAGTCGGCCCGGCAGAGCATGTCGAAGACCCCGGCCTCTTCCTTGGGGATGGAGTCCAGACCCCATCGCTCCCCGATCCGGTCGGCCACCAGGTCGAAGGTGTACTGGATGGCGCTGAGAATCCCGAGCCCCAGGAAGTCGAACTTCACCAGCCCCATCCAGGCGCAGCTGTCCTTGTCCCACTGCAGCACGGTGCGGTTGTCCATCCGGCCCCGTTCGATGGGGCACACCTCCCCCACCGGGCGGTCGGTCAGCACCATGCCCCCGGAGTGGATGCCCAGATGCCGGGGGGCACGCAGCAGCTGTTCGGCCAGGTCCAGCACGGGATGGGGGATGTCGTGGTCGGTCGTCTCCGGCATCGAACCCCACCGGTCGATCTGCTTGGACCAGGCGTCCTGCTGGCCCGTGGAGTAGCCGAGCGCCATCGCCATGTCGCG
>JBBQAB010000006.1:0-2285 GCA_038198385.1 Propionibacteriales bacterium | reverse complement strand
TGCGGTCAGGGTGAGGTCAGCCGCCCCGATGTTCTCCTCGAGATAGCGGACCCGCTTGGTGCCGGGGATGGGCACCACATCGGTGCCCTGGGCCAGCACCCAGGCCAGGGCCAGCTGACCCGCGGTCACGCCCTTCTGCTCGGCCAGCTCGCGGACGGCGGCCACCAGGGCCATGTTGGCCGCGAAGGCCTCCCCCTCGAAGCGCGGGTTCCGGCGGCGGAAGTCGTCGGCGTCCAGGTCCTCGACCGAGGTGATGGCCCCGGTCAGGAACCCCCGGCCGAGCGGGGAGTAGGGCACGAGGCCGATCCCCAGCTCGCGGAGCTCGCCCAGGATCTCGTCCTCGATGTGCCGGGTCCACAGGGAGTACTCGGTCTGCAGAGCGGTGATGGGGTGGACGGCGTGGGCGCGGCGGATCGTTTCGGCCGAGGCCTCGCTGAGCCCCAGGTGGGTGACCTTGCCCGCGGTCACGAGCTCGGCCATCGCGCCGACGGTCTCCTCGATGGGCACGCTCTGGTCGACCCGGTGCTGGTAGTAGAGGTCGATGTGGTCCACGCCGAGCCGCTGCAGGCTGGCGTCACAGGCGGCGCGGACGTACGCCGGGCTGCCGTCGATGCGGCGGCCGCGGGGGTCGTCGGGGTCGTCGGGGTCGCGGACGTTGCCGAACTTGGTGGCCACCACCACCTCGTCGCGGCGGCCGGCGATCGCACCGCCGATGAGCATCTCGTTGGTGAAGGGGCCGTACATGTCGGCGGTGTCGAGGAAGGTCACGCCGAGGTCGAGGGCGCGGTGCAGGGTGGCGACGGCCTCAGCCTCGTCCGCGGTGCCGTAGAACTCCGACATGCCCATGCAGCCGAGGCCGAGAGTGGACACGGTCAGACGGGCGTCACCGGTTCCGAGGACGCGGGTGGAGAGAGTGGTCATGACCCCAGCCTGCCCCGCCGCTGTGGGAGGGACGCACCGGGGGCAGCCGGGCCGGCCGGCTCACCGGGGTCGCTGGGACCGCTCGTACGCCTCGATGGCCCTTCGCATCTGGCGGACCGCCCGCTCCACGTCCTCGGCCGACTGCTTCCGCGCTCGCTCCCGACGGCCCACCGGCTGCCAGGATCCGAGCCACGTCCAGCCCGAGAGGACCAGCAGGCCGGCTCCGGCCAGCACCAGCAGGATGGTCGTGACGGTCGTGGCGGCCATCGGCGGACCCGGTCGCAAAGGTCCCGACGCTACCGGTTGGTCCGGCTCACAGCTCCAGACCGGGGTAGAGCGGGTTCTCGGCCAGCATCTCAGCGGTCGCGGCCTTGGTCGCCTCGGCGACACCGTCGGCCAGGACGTACTTCGCCTTGCCCGGTTTCCCGGTCGAGGCGGTGGCCGGGGTGGTGTTCTGCAGGACGTTGACGGCGAGCTCGGCGACCCGGTCGAACTCGTCGGAGCCGAAGCCCCGGGTGGTGAGGGCGGGGGTGCCCAGTCGGACGCCGGAGGTGTACCAGGCCCCGTTCGGGTCGTTCGGGACGGCGTTGCGGTTGGTGACGATGCCGGCGTCGAGCAGAGCCGACTCGGCCTGCCGACCGGTCAGCCCGTAGCCGCTGACGTCCAGCAGCACGAGGTGGTTGTCGGTGCCTCCCGTCACCAGGGTGGCCCCCCGGCGCAGGAAGCCGTCGGCCAGCGTCTGGGCGTTGTCGGCGACGGCGGCGGCGTAGGTGCGGAACTCCGGGGTCCGGGCCTCGGCCAGGGCAACGGCCTTGGCCGCCATCACGTGGCCCATCGGCCCGCCCAGGACCATCGGGCAGCCGCGGTCGACGTCCTCGGCGTACTCCTTGGCCGCCAGGACCATGCCGCCACGGGGTCCACGGAGCGACTTGTGGGTGGTGGTGGTGACCAGGTGGGCGTACGGCACCGGGTCCTCCTGACCGGTGAACACCTTGCCCGCGACCAGACCGGCGAAGTGGGCCATGTCGACCATGAAGGTCGCACCGACCTCGTCGGCGATCTCGCGCATCTTGGCGAAGTTCACCCGGCGGGGGTAGGCGGAGTAGCCGGCGATCAGCACCAGGGGCCTGAACTCGAGGGCGGTCCGACGGACCTCGTCGTAGTCGAGCAGCTGGGTCGTGGGGTCGGTGCCGTAGGAGCGCTGGTGGAACATCTTGCCGGAGATGTTGGGGCGGAACCCGTGGGTCAGGTGTCCACCGGCGTCCAGGCTCATGCCGAGCGCGCGCTGGTTGCCGAACTTGTGACGGAGGTTCTCCCACTGCGCCTCGGTGAGGTCGTTGACGCCCTTGACGCCCAGCTCGGCG
>JBBQAB010000005.1:0-5845 GCA_038198385.1 Propionibacteriales bacterium | reverse complement strand
GATCGGCCTTGCGGTTGGGCATCCGGGTCAACGTCCCCCGCCACTCGGTCGCCGCACGTCAGGCGGTCAGTCGAACAAGGAGATGGGGGCGTCCCACTCGATGGTCTCCCAGACCGGGGCGGGCAGCTCCTCGGCGCGCTCCTCGGCCCGGACCGCGGAGTGCGCGCCGCAACCGTGGTCCACGCTGACGACCGACGCGTCCGAGGCCGAGTAGGCGTTCGCGCAGACGCCGAAGACCGCACCCATGCTGCCCTGGAGGCGGACGAAGAACCCGCAGGTCTCGCACACGCCCGGGGCGAGCTTGGTCATCTGGTTCTCGGGTCCGCCGACACTGTGCAGCCACCGCTCACTGGCCTCGTCGCGGCCCACCCCCGACAGCACGCGCTCGCGGCCCAGCCCGAGCTCGGCGGCCACCGCCCGGGCGACCCGCGACTCGGCCGGGTCGTCGTCGAGGTCGCGGTCGCCGGGGGTGAAGCCGGGCTCGAGCCGGGGGTCGTCCAGCGGGGTCGGCATCAACAGACCGGCGGTGACGTCACCCGGCTCGATCCGCTCCGCCCACGGCACCCAGGGCTGACCGAGCAGCGCACCCTCGCCGGGCAGCAGCACGACCTCGTTGACGGTGACCAGCTTGGCCCGGGAGGCGCGCACGACCGTCACCGACCAGCGCCAGCCCACGTAGCCCGGGTGCCGGCAGCCGAACAGGTGGGTCACGACCCGCTCGTCCTCGGCCTGCACACCGAGGTGCTCGCCGACCCCCATCAGCCCGGCGGTCTCCAGGGCGGCCTCGTGAGCGAGGTCGACCGCACCGAGGCAGACGGCGTCGATCTTAGGCGTGCGGATGCGGGTGGACGGGGCCATGGTTCTCATTCTGACAGGAGGGCAGCCGAGGGAGCGCGTACGCACAGCCGGCACCCCCGGCGGACGGTCGGGCTAGAGGTCCAGCTCGTCGGCGACGGCGCGCAGCACGCTGGCGATCTTGGGGGCGTTCTTGGGGTCGGGATGACGACCGCGGCGGTAGCCGTTGCCCACCGAGTCGAGCATCTTGATCAGGTCCTCGACGATGACCGCCATCTGATCCGGGTCCTTACGCTGGGCCTTGGACAGCGACGGCGGAGCCTCGACCACCCGGACCGAGAGGGCCTGCTCCCCCTTGCGGCCCTCGACGATCCCGAACTCGACCTTCTGCCCCGTCTTCAGGGCGGTCACGCCCGGGGGCAGAGCGGTGGCGCGGACGTAGACGTCCCCGCCGTCCTCCTTGGTCAGGAAGCCGAAACCCTTCTCGGCGTCGTAGAACCTCACCTTGCCTACAGGCACAGCACCCTCTTTTGTTTGTCTTCGCCAAAGCCCGACCAGCCTAGCCGTTGACGTGGTGCCGCCCAACCACGGTGCCGCCCCCCGGCCGGGGTTCCCTAGCCCCCGGGCGGCGGGTTCAGACCCGTCGGGAGCGGTCGCCGAAGGTGGCGTGGGGACCGAGCGGCAGGTTCAGGATGGCGCGGCAGAGAGCCTCGACCGGCTCCCGGGCGGCGCGGGGGTTGGACACCAGGGCCATCGCCACGTCGGGCAGGTCGGGCAGGTCGAACCGGCCGCTCAGGTTGCGCAGGTCGGCGGGCACCCGGCTCTGGGCCAGGACGCAGATCCCCAGCCCCGCCCGGGCCGCGGCCAGCACCCCGTTGATCTCGCGGGTGTTGCAGGTGATGCGCCAGGTCCGGCCCGTCGCCTCCAGGCTCTCCAGCGCGGCCGAGCGGCTGAAGCTGGGTGCGTGGTAGGTGATGACCGGGACCGGGTGGTCGGGGTCGACCACCGTCCGTTCGAGCCCGACCCAGACGAGCCGGTCCCGACGGACGAGCTGACCACGGTCCGCGTCGGCCTCCTGGTTGATGAAGACCAGGTCCAGGTGGTTGCTGGCGATCCGCCGCAGCAGCACCCCGCTCTGGGTGACGGTCAGCTCCAGGTTGATCCGCGGGTAGAGCTGCCGGAAGTCCCGCAGGATCGACGGCAGCTCGCTGAGCGCGAGCTCGTCGGCGGCCCCGAACCGGAGCCGGCCGCCCATGGCCGAGCCGGTGAAGTAGGACACCGCCTCATCGTTGGCGGCCAGGATCGTGCGGGCGAAGCCCGCCATCGCCGTGCCGTTGTCGGTGAGCGCGACCGTACGGGTGTCCCGGCTGACCAGCTGCCGGCCGGCCGCGTCCTCGAGCCGGCGTACGTGCTGGGAGACCGTGGGCTGGCTCAGGCCGAGCTGGGCCGCCGCCCGGGTGAAGCTGAGCCCGGTAGCCACCGCCAGGAACGTCCGCAGCAGGACGGGGTCGAAGTTGATCTCACCGGTCATGGGTCCACCTCCGGTACGGGGGTGGACCGCAGGCCCGCCCATTCATTGCGAACCACAATACGAGATATAGCCCTTATCGGCTCACCCGATGGATCACCGTCTGCTTAGGTTAGCTATGTGGGCTCGACGAGGAGCCCCGATGTCCCCGCCGGCGATCCCCCTCGGTGATCCCGGCCCCAGCTCCTGTGCAGAAATTGGGTGAACTACGTGTCCGCGGCCCTCGCCGAACACGCCGTCGCGTCCTCTTCGTCCTCGTCCTTCCCCTCGGCCTCGTCCGCCCAGCCGGCGCCCCCGGTGTCCGGAACGGGCCGCACGTGGCCCCGGGCGCTCGCGGCCCTGGAGGTGCGGAACTACCGCCTCTACCTCAGCTCACAGATGCTGGCCACGACCGGGTTGTGGATGCAGCGGATCGCCCAGGACTGGTTGGTCCTGGAGCTGACCCACAGCGTGACCGCGGTGGGGATCGCCGTCGCCCTCCAGTTTCTGCCCGTGCTGCTGCTCGGCCTGGTCGGTGGCCTGGTCGTCGACCGGTTCCCCAAGCGGACCCTGCTGATCATCACCCAGACCGCGATCGCCCTCACCGCGACGACGCTGGGCGTGCTCGCCCTGACCGGAGCCGTCCAGGCCTGGCACGTGTACGTCGTGGCCGCCGTCCTCGGACTGATCACGGTGGTCGACAACCCGACCCGACAGGTGTTCGTCTCCGAGCTGGTCGGCAGCCGTCACATCCGCAACGCGGTCAGCCTGAACTCCTCGGTCTTCCAGCTCGGCGCGCTGGTCGGTCCGGCCGCGTCCGGAGCCCTCATCCATGCCGTCGGACAGGGCTGGTCGTTCCTGCTGAACGCACTGTCGTGCCTGGTCGTCGTGGTCATGGTCTGCGTCATCAGGACCCAGCCCGCACCGCGGGCGGCCGGCGGTAGCGGCAAGGGTCAGCTCAAGGCGGGCCTGCGCGCGGTGACCGGTACGTCAGAGATCGGCTGGACCATCGTGCTGGTCGGCACCGTCGGGGTCTTCGGGCTCAACATGCCGGTGATCCTGGCGGCCTTCGCTGACCAGGTCTTCCCCACCGGCGTCAGCGGCTACAGCCTGTTCAGCTCAGCGACTGCTGTCGGTGCCCTCTCGGGGGCGATCGTGTCGGCCCGCCGGACCGGCACCGTACGGCTGCGGTCCCTGGTCGCGGCACTCACCCTGCTCGGAGGGTCGGTGATGGTCGCGGCCCTGTCGCCGGACCGGTGGGTCTTCGTGGCCCTGCTGACGGCGGTCGGCTTCTGCACCCTGACCTTCCTGACCGGCGCTAACTCGCTGGTCCAGACCACCGCGGGCGCGGAGGTCCGCGGCCGGGTGATGAGCATCTACCTGCTGGTCCTGCTCGGGGGCCAGTCGCTGGGCGGTCCGGCCGTGGGGTGGCTGATCGACCACGTCGGCGCCCGGCCGAGCATGTTCGTCTGTGGCGGCCTGGTCGCCATCGTGGCCACGGCTACCGGCCTGGCCATGGCCCACCACTCGCACCTGAAGGTGGCCTGGCGGACCAACGGCCGGCACCTGCCGGTCCACATCGTGCACGGCTGACGTACACGACTGACGCGCACGGCTGACCTCGACGGACAGGGGACGGCGAGCGCGGGCCGCCCAGAGGTCGAGGAGCCGGTCGGACACGTCGAGGCCGAGCACCGTGTGCCGGTCGTCGTCGAGGAGATTCGCCCAGTGCGCCGGCCCACACCCGGCTTCGACCAGCAGGCCTGGCGTGGCGTCGCGCCATCCTTCGACGAGCTCCCGGTCGGCCCGGGATGCCTGGTCGACGCGGCCGAACCGCACGACGTGCTCCTCGGCGCACGCGTCCTACACCGCGCCCACCTCGACCTCGCTCACGCCCTGGAGCCCAGGGATCAGGGGCGGAGAACCCACCGCGGTCCGCAGGGGCGGGGACGACGTCTCGGTGGCCCGCCGCCCTCGGTCGGGCGATCTAGGATGGAGAGCATGGCCACCTGGGAAGACGGACCCGAGTATGCGCCGCTGGAGCGCCCCTCGGGCTTTGACCAGCCGGCCGTGGCTGCTCTCGACTTGCCCGACGCGGTCCCCACCCCCGCAGACGTGCCTCCGGTGGAGCGGCCCGCCTTCGACGGCCCCGACCGGCCGGTGGCCGAGCTCAGCACCCTGGTCCCCGCCGTCAGCGAGACCCGCGACCCCGCCGTCGCTTTCGAGACGGTCTCGACGACCATGACCTCCCCGTCGGCCTGGGGCTCGGCCCACGGCAGCCGTCCCGCCGGCTCCGGCTTCCCGAGCGCCCCGGCCTTCCTCGCCGGGACCAGTCCCCAGCCAGTGACCGCTCCTGCTCTGCCGACCGGTGCCCCCTCCCCCACCGGCTGGCCGGCGAGCGGCCCGGTCGCCACCCGTGACCCCTGGACTCCGAGCGAACCCTCGGCCCCGCCGCCCTTTCCCAGCCCGGGCAGCCCGGAGTGGTTCGGCCCCGGCCCGTACGGGGAACCTCCCCCCGCGCCGGACAAGCTGTCGGCCAAGCGGGTGCTGGAGGCCGCCACCCCCGGGGTCTGGATCACCCTGCTCGTCGGCGGCTTGGTCTCCCCGCTCGCCCCGGTCCTGCTGATCGTGGCGTCGGTGCTGGCGAGCCGGATCCAGGTCGCCCGCCGCACCGTCCGCACCGTCTTCCGGGTCGCGGTCGCCGGACTGCTGTTCTTCGGTCTGATCGGCATCCTGCAGGCGGTCATCGACTACACCGGCTTCTCCGAGTGGTGGAGCTTCGTCTCCCGCTGGGCCCAGGTCTTCTGCTGGGGCCTGCTGGTCGTGGTGCTAAGCCTGGTCGCCCGGTCCCTCGGCCGGGTCGACCAGCCCGCACCTCCCCGCTCGCCGTGGGGCTGATGAGTACCGCGCCGGTCCGACCCCGGACCCTCACCGAAGCCCTCCGCGCCCTGACGCCCGCCGCTCTGACCGGCGTCGTGTCCCGTCGGATGGACCTCGCCTACCCGCTCCCCCGCGACATGGCCGAGCTGGCGACGCGGTCGACGACGGCCACGTCGGTGGGCCGGGCCATGGACCAGCTCAACGCCTGGCTCCGGGTGGTGGCCGAGGCCCTCGCCTCGCTGCCCGACCCCAGTTCGGTGGACGCGGTCACCGCGCTGCTGCCCCAGCCACCGGCCCTGGTCGCCGAGGCGGTCGAAGAGCTTCGCCGCCAGGCCCTGGTCTGGGGCGAGGACGACCAGCTGCACCTGGTCCGCTCCGTCCGGGAGACCTTCGAGCCCTACCCGGGCGGTCTGGCCCCGCCCTCGGCTCGGCCGCTGGCCCCGACGGAGATCCAGCGCCGGCTCGCGGAGTGCGGGCCCGACATCCGTCCCGTACTCGACCGGTTGCTCTACTCGCCGACAGGCGCGGTCCGCCAGGCCGACCGCCCCGTCAGCGTCGCGGCCGCCCGGACGCCGGTGGAGCAGCTGCTGGCCCGTCAGCTGCTGCGACCCGTCGACGCGGACACGGTGATGCTGCCGCGCGAGGTGGCCTGGGAGGTCCGGG
>JBBQAB010000004.1:0-6520 GCA_038198385.1 Propionibacteriales bacterium | reverse complement strand
GCTCGATCGCACGCACTACCTCGGGTTACTCGCCCCGGCTCGGCTCCTGCACCACATAACCGAGCCGAGTAGGGCCGCAACCAATCCGAGAATTCCGGCCAGGCCGGGCAGCGGCACTGACTGACGTCCCGCGTCAACCGGGGCACCGGCCAGAGACCCATCCTGCGCCGTACCGCCGCCACCAGCGTTGGCACCGGAGGTCGGGTCAGCCGCTGAGACGTCGAGAAAAGCCAGCGCCGGGCAGTTGATCACGATGTTCGCCGAGCCGAGGGGAAGCCCCCCTGGCGCCGTCACGACACCCCGTCCGGCCAGCCGTCGCACCGTGGCCGCGTCGGTCTGGAGCCCGTTCCGGCCGCTCGCCACCGCCGCCTTGCTGTAGACACCGACCTGGAGGTCCCAGGCAGGGCTGTACTGGCGTCGGTCACTGTCTCCGAATGTCCTGGGCATGTCGCTGAAGATGTTGCTGACGTCGGCACCACGCCGCAACGCGTCAAGCACATCCGGGTTCGCCACCGCGGCGTCCCGACCAGCGACGGGCAGGCTGAGAGCGTGGGTCAATCCCTGAGACCGCCCTGGTCCCTGTGAGGCTCCTCGGGCAGGCGGACTGTCCTCCAGCCCTACCTTGGCGTTGACGAACGTAAAGATCGACGCTCGCGCGGAGTCGGCCCGATCGTTGCGTCCGGGTCCGTCCCCGCCGTTGGCGAACTGAAGGTCGGCCAGTGCCGGCACGAAGGTGCTGCGCTCGATCGTGGCGGTGAAGGCGTCGGAGGAGTCAAAGCTCAGGTAGGCGATGGACCGGCCGTTGGCGAAGCCGCGGACGAAGAGGTGGTCGGTGGTCATCTTGTCTGTGTCGATCCCGAGCGTGCGGTCATGCGTGTTGGTGTGCGTGGTCACGTCGAAGGGGCCGTCTCCTGTGGCCACGATCGGGGCGTTGAAGACGACATTGCTTCCGGCGACTCGGACGTACGGGCTGTAGCCCGCACCGGCCTGCGCACCGACCGTGAATGACAGAGGCGGGAAGGTCTTGGGCTTGGGAGCGGGCATCAGGGTGCGCTTAGCTAAGCGGTGCCCAAGGAGATTTGCGATGTGCGCCTTCGAGAATCCCCTCAGATCATGGAGCCGAGGTCGGATCCGATGGTGGGGTAGGCGGCGGTTGCGGACTTGAGTTGGCGGGTGGTGAGGCCGAGCTTGATGGCCATGCCGATGGTGTTGACCAGCTCGTCGTACCCGGGTCCTAGGAGGTGCGCGCCGACGATGTGGTCGTTGGCTCGGTCGATGAGGATCTTGACTGCGGCGGTGGTCTCCCCGATGCGGTAGTTGGAGTACCAGCGGCTGGTGTCGGTGAAGCGGACGTCGAGATCGATCCCGTGGTCGATGGCTTCTTGCTCGAGCATTCCGACGCGGACGAGTTCGGGGATGGTGAAGACCGCGGTCGGGATGCCGGCGTAGTCCGGTGAGGTGGTGGTGGCCTTGATCATGTTCGAGGCGGCGACCTTGGCCTCCGCGACCGCGACCGGTGTGAGCGGCATGCCGGCAGTGTCTGCGGAGTCCCCGGCGGCCCAGACCGCAGGGTTGCTCGTGCTTTGTAGGTGACCCTCGACGGTGACGCCATGCTCACCCCACTCGACCGCGGCGGCGTCGAGGTCCAGCCCGGCCAGGTCGGCGACACGTCCGGCGCCGTGAACGACGAGATCGGTCTCGATGGTTTCGCGGGTGCCGGCTTGCTCAAGGGTGATCTGGTAGGCGCCGTGGCTGGCCTCGATACCCGTGATGGTGGTGGAGCGGCGCAGCTCGATGCCGGCTTGGGTGCCGCGGTCGATCAGTCGTTCGACGAGGTCAGGGTCGAAACGCTTCAGCGGACGGTCCCCCCGGTCGAGGATGATCGCGGAGCTGCCGGCTCGCGCGACGATGTGGGCGAACTCGAAGGAGATGAACCCTCCCCCGACGAACACGATCCGTGGCGGGAGCGCATCGAGGTTCAAGAAGTTAGTGCTGTCGATCAGGTGCTCCGAGCCGGGAACGGTCAGCGTGCGGGGCCGGGCGCCGGTCGCGATCATGAAGCGGTCCCCGGCGTACGGCGCGCCGTCAATCTCGATCTGGTTGGTGCCGGTGAACCTTGCCTCACCGTGGAGGGTGTCGACGTGGTGGCTGGCGAGGTTGTCCTCCATGTTCGCCGGGACCGGGTCGGTGAAGCCGTGCTTGTGCTTCATCAGGGCGCTCCAGTCGATCGACAACCCGGCGTCGTCGATGCCCTTGCCACGCATCAGGCGGGCGGCGTCGATGATCTCCGCGCCGCGGCGCAGGATCTTCTTCGGGTCGCACCCCCGCAGTGCGCAGGTGCCGCCGTAGGGCAGGGCGTCGACGATGGCCACCTGCCAACCCTGGGCCGCGCACTTGTTCGCTGCCGCGATTCCGGCCATGCCGGCGCCGATGACGATCAGGTCGTAGCGCTGGCTCATGCGTGGGTCCCCGGTCCCCGCGCCAAGGTCGGGTCGGTGGTCTGCACGGGTTCCCATGCCTGCGACGGTAAACCTTGATCCGTACGACAAGGTCAAGGGCTAGATTGGGCTGATGCGCATCGGAGAGGTCGCCGACGCGGCCGGGCTGACAACCCAGACCATCCGCTTCTACGAGCGCCGCGGCCTCCTCCCCCGACCGCGGCGCGACCCGAACGGCTATCGCGACTACGACACCTCAATGCCGGATCGTCTCCGGTTCATCCGGACCGCCCAGACCGCCCGGCTGACCCTGGTCGAGATCGCCAGCATCATCACACTCCGAGACGACGGAGCCACCCCCTGCACCCACGTCCAGTCCCTGCTGCTGACCAAGCTGCAGGACGTCCAGGCGCGGCAGCGTGAGCTCGCCGCCGCGGAGGCGGAGCTCGGAAGCCTCATCGAGCGCGGACACCGGCTCGATCCCGCCGACTGCACAGACACTCAGATCTGTCACATCATCTCGGCCTCCACGTAGTGTGAGTCGGCACGAGCGGTAGGTTTTCGAGCATGAGACGTGGGATCGTCATCGCCGCCACTTTGTACCTGTGCGCGGCGCTGGGAACCCGCGCGGCGGAGGCGGCCGGACTGCACCGCTGTGGATGCTCATCCTCATGTTGGTGTCGCAAACCGGTCCTCAGCGCCTTCCGCTGGGTCTTCCCGGTCGGCCACCGCTAACGGTCATAGCGCGCCTTCGCCATGGTCCAACCAGGATAGGTCATCTGCGCAGTCGTGAAGATGTGCAGAGCGCTGATTTGCTGGTGTTCGGCGGCGATTTCAGCCGGTGTCTTGTAGCAGGGCGGCGGCGGCAACCACCTCTTCACCGGCAGGCCGATCTACGTTCAGCGCCGAGAGCTCGACGACGCGCGCAGCGAGGACGACTACACGATCCGCGAGTGGGTCGAGGCGCCCGGCGTGCAGTTCGTACCCGTCGACGGCGCGCTCGAGTTGTGCCGGGGCTCCGGCTCGTCGCGGCGCCAGGCCACACGCGAGGCTCGCAGATAGTCGTCGTTGAGACGGGCGGGCGTTCACTCGTCGTCGCTCGGCGACATGGCGGTCTTCTTCGCCGAGCTCGACGAGCCGCGCACCGAAGACCGGCGGCTGGATCGCGCGCTCGACCCTGAGGAGGTCTGGCTCTTGCGCGAGCACGAGCCGTGGCCGCCGCAGGTTAGCCAGCACGTCTGATCCAAGGGAGCGAGACGAACCGTCCGGTAGGCGGTCGGCTTACGAGACACGTCCATGCCGTCCAAGCTGTTGGCACAGGAGCCACCGCCTCATGATGATGTCCTGGCGGACCCAGTTATGCAGGCCGCCCTCGCTGATCCCCAATTCGGCCGCGACACGGCTGATCAGTCGCCCAGCACGCACCAGAGCAGCCGCGCGGGCCCGAAATTCCGACGGATACGGCTTCGGAATGTTCAAGCCCTCCCAAGAAGGCCCATCCTCACAGCCCGAGAGGTAACCAAACCGTGGGGCACGTCAAGATGTCACCTGATCGTGCAGCAGACCCAATCGAGGCGGTGGATCCAGGCCCAGCCATTCATAGAACCTCAACCTAACTAGACGTATGAGCAGGCTGAGGCCTCGCTCGCACGTGGTCGTGGGTTGCCGAGCAGGCTTACGTCTGTCCGGTAGAGCCATCAGTTGCGGGAGGCCTCAGTGGGAAACGAGCGTACGTTCGTCGGGTTGGATGTGCATGCCTGGTGGGTGACCGGGCATGGGTTGGACACGGTGACCGGTGAGGTGTGGCAGCGGAAGCTGACGCCTGACCCGGCTGACATCGTGGCGTGGGTGTTGTCGTTGCCGGGTCCGGTGAAGGTCGTCTACGAGGCGGGGCCGACCGGTTACGGGCTGTACCGCCATCTTCATGATCATGGTGTGGGGTGTGTGGTGGCGGCGCCGTCGAAGTTGCACCGACCGTCAGGGGACGGGGTTAAGACTGATGCCTGCGATGCTGAGCTGTTGGCGCGGCTGTTGAAGGTCGACGAGGTCGTGGGGGGTCACAGGGCCGAGTGTCGAGCAGGAAGCGGCCCGGGACCTGGTCTGGGCCCGTGAGGACGTCCGGGGTGATCTGATGCGGGCCCGTCACCGGCTGTCGAAGATGCTGCTGCGGCAGGGGATCGTCGACACCGGTGGCAACCCGTGGACCGGTGTGCACGACGTCTGGTTGCGGTCCCAGCACTTCGACCTGCCGGGTCCCCAGCTGGCCTATGAGTCGGCGCACGAGACGGTCGTGTTGACCACTGACCGGCGGGACCGGCTCGACGACGCGATCACCACGATGGCCGCGGACAGCGAGTTCACCTCGCTGACCCGACGGTTGTGCTGTCTGCGCGGCATCTCGACCCTGACCGGGTTCGGGCTCGCGGTGGAGATCGGTGACTGGACCCGGTTCAGCGGGGCCACGATCGGTGCGTTCCTCGGTCTGGTCCCGACTGAGCATTCCTCCGGTGGCAGCCGGTCCCAGGGCTCGATCACCAAGACCGGGAACACCCATGCCCGCCGGTTGCTGGTCGAGGCCGCCTGGCACCACGCCAAGCCCTACCGCACCCCGGGCAAGACGATGCGGGACCGGTGGGAGCTGGCCCCGGCGGCCGCCCGGCTCCGCGGCCACAAAGGCAACCGGCGGCTGAACCAGCGCTGGCAGGCGTTCACCGCCCGCAAGAAGAAGCCCGTCATCGCCAACGTCGCGGTCGCCCGCGAGCTCGCCGGCTGGGCCTGGTCGTTGGCCGTGCTCGAGTAACACCCCCCAAGAGCTTCCCTGCCCGTCACCGGCTGTGCCTGCCGCGCGAGGAACGACCCACGAGCTAGCTATGAACAGCCATCTTCATGATCAACACTTTCTTGATCATCTTGGTGGTCACGTCCGCTCCCTAGACCAGTGGTTGCGTTCCAGCCGAACAGCCCGTCCTGCGGTAACCAACCCGCGCATATCAGTCTGACCGCGCGTCGCTACCGACACGCCAGCCACAGACAACGACGCAGCAAGGAAGAACCGGGCCGGTCGCCGAGCACCCAGCTGGCCGACCGGCCCACCTATGCCCATTTGACAAGAAGGACCTACATATCAGCTAGAGCCCTGTCAAGCCGACGCTCAACGGCTCGTCGGGGGCGAGGGCAAATAGGGCCGCCTGAGAGAATCGAACTCTCGACCTACGCATGAGGAATAGTCCAGACCTGTGGATCGGCGTGGCTCACGCCGCGTGCTGGGCACCTCCTTGTTGATCTTGGTCGTCGGGTCGTTCGATGAGTGTCCCGTTGGTGAAGGTGGCGGCGCCGGCCCGGACCAGCGGCACGAGGTGGGGTGCGTTCACCGCCCGCCATCGGGTTTGGGCTGACTCGATCAGCTTGAATGCCATCGCGACGCCAGCAGCGCGGGAGCCGGGGCCTTTGGTGACCCGGGTTCTGAGCCGCACGGTTGCGAACGTTGACTCGATCGGGTTCGTGGTCCGCAGATGGATCCAGTGCTCGGCCGGATAGTCGTAGAACGCCAGCAGCACGTCGAGGTCGTCGGTGATCTTCGCGACCGCCTTGGGCCATTTGACGCCGAACTCGGCGGCGAACACCTTCGCCGCCGCCTGGGCATGGGTCTTGTCCTCGGCGTTGTAGATCTCAGAAAGCGCGGCCCTCGCGGCCGGCTGCGCCGACTTCGGCAAGGCGTTGACGACGTTGCCCGACTTGTGCCACCAGCAGCGCTGCTCCTTCGTTTCGGGGAATACGTCGCGGACCGCCTTCCAGAACCCGAGCGCCCCATCCACCCACCGCGAGGACCGGGGCGGCCATGCCGCGACGTTTGGCGTCTCGCAGCAGGTCCGCCCACGACTCCGATGACTCCCGGAACCCGTCCGCGAGGGCGACCAGCTCCTTGCGGCCATCAGTACGGACGCCGATGATCACCAACAGGCACACCTTGTCCTGCTCCAGCCGCACCTTCAGGTGGATGCCGTCAACCCAGCAGTACACATAGTCGGTGCCGGCCAATGACCGGGAGTTGAAGCTGCGGGCCTCGTCTTGCCACTGCGTCG
>JBBQAB010000003.1:0-4117 GCA_038198385.1 Propionibacteriales bacterium | reverse complement strand
CTGGGCCGCCTTGAGCACGTCGGGACGCAGGTTGTAGCTCTCCAGCCGCTCCGCCGTCGTCAGCCTGCGGAAAAAGCTTCGGAAGTCCGCCACGGGTCCCCTCGCCTACCGTCGTCGGGGCCGGTGAGCGGGTTGCGTCGCCGCCGCGCCCCTCGGACGGCGGTCTCCGGGGAACCTAGCAGGAACCTCCGCACGGACGCCCGCCGCCGGCACACCGTCGCGCGCGCCGCCCGGTCAGATCGCGGTCATCCTCCGGGGCTGCGACGTCGTGCCCGGGATGAGGGGCTAGATGTACTGCCCACGGAGGTTGGTGATGGTGGGCGCGTCGAGGTGACGTAGCGAAGACCTCCGGGTGGAGTGGGGACTGCTGAAGGGTTCCTACTCACACCACGGAGGTCTTCGTCTCCCACGCTAACGCCCCTCTGAGCATGTAGAACTCGAGCATCTTGTCGCGGCGATCTGCTGCTGACCAGGGCGACGACAAGATCGTCAGCGCCCTTCGTTCTCACTATTTTGTCGGATTCCTCAGCGTCGTGTGCCCATCTCACCTCTCGGCCCGTCAGCCGCCGGTCGCCGTTCGCAGCTGCACCGCCGTAGGCACCTCTAACGGGAATTCACCGGGCAGGCTCTACGGAACGCGCCCTCACGCAAAGCCCGTGGAGACTCCGCGCGTAGCTCCCGGTACGTCGCTGAGCGGTCGGTTACAGCCGTGTGCGTCCCGCACGACGGTCGCCCTGCAGGACGCCTCCGACCGGGCCGTTAGCTCGATGTAGGTATCGTGCCAAACGGAGGTGGCAAAGAGTGACGGTCGAGATCGCGTTGGCGGCGTTGGTCAGCAACGGCAAGCTGTTGCTAGCTCACCGGCATCCCACACGGCGCTGGTATCCAGACTGCTGGGACCTGATCGGCGGGCACATCGAGAGGTAGGTGAGTCGCCTGAGCAGGCAGTCAGGCGTGAGTGCCGCGAAGAGATCGCGGTCGACGTATTGCTACTGCAACCCCTTGATGTAGACCTGACCGATCCCGCTGTCGTACCTCATGCTTTCCTCGTCACAGGTTGGGCGGGGCGACCAACGAATGCTGCCCCGGACGAGCACGACGCCCTTGGGTGGTTCACTGCTGACGACCTTCCGATACTGCGGCTCGCCGACCCCGTTTACTACCGTTGGCTGCCCACCTTGCTAGCCGCCAGCGCACCGCCCGCGTTCCACTGAACCTTCTCCAGCGATTCGGCGCCTTGTCAGGGTGTCCAGCCTCTTGCCGTCGACCTCCGGGTACTCGGGAAGTCGGCTGCCTCGGTGGGACCCACTGTCACCCGAGGCGGTCTGGTTACTGTGCTCAGATGATCCGAGTAGTCGATTATGACGCGTCCTGGCCACGCCGCTTCGAAGCGCTCAAGAAGGAGTACAGCGCGGCTCTGGCGCGCTCCGAGGTCGAGGTTGTAGCCATTGAGCACGTGGGCAGCACCTCGGTGCCGGGGCTTGCAGCCAAGCCCACCATCGACTGCGACATCGTGGTGACAGCTGAGCACGTGGGACCAGCCTGCGAGGTGCTGGTGGGGATGGGCTTCCAGCCGCTGGGTGAGCTGGGCATCCCACAGCGCTGGGCCTTCAAGGAGCCGCCACGGCTGAGCGGCACCAACACCTACGTGATCTTGGACGGCTCGTTGTCCTTGCGGAACCATCTCCGACTGCGGGACACGCTGCGGGCCAATACCGACCTGCGTGACCGCTACAGCCTCGTGAAGATGAAGGTTGGCGCCACCTCCGGCAGTATCGAGGACTACGGGCGGGGCAAGAACGCGGTAATCCAGGAGATCCTTGCGGTGGCCGGCCTGACCGGTGATGAGCGGCGACTGATCGACGCCGCTCAGGTACCGTCTCGCGAGGAGGTGCCCCGGTAAGACGAGCCCCGACATCCCCCGTCCCGTACGACGTTCGGCTGCCGCGCGTCCCGGACGACCTTGCAGGTGCGTCACGCCTGACCGACCGGGCCGACTGCGATGCCGACTCCGCCAAATCTCAACTCGGGCTGTGCGGGTCAGCCGAGGAGTTTGGCAGCTGGGACCCTGACGTCACCCGCAACGTATTGGCGTGGTGGAGGAGGTGGACGTCAGAGCGGGAGTGACTATCGGCGGGCCCGGGGAGGGTTGGGGACCCGCGATCGGCTCAGCGTCGTCGGCGGTGCAGGCGGTGAGGGGGAGGAGCAGGAGAGCAGTGGCTAACAGGCGAGGGAGACGGCGCATGAGGTACCAACTCCCTTTCGTGTTACTGTCGGTATAGTGACTACACCAACAGTGAACCGGAGCTGCCGTGTCTGTCAAGAGGGAATACAGCTCCGCGCTGCGGGCGGCGCAGGCCCGTCAGACCCGGCGGACGATCGTGGCCGCCGCGGCCGGGCTGTTCGTCCAGGACGGCTACGGCAGAACGACCATCGACGCGATCGCCGAGGCGGCAGGGGTCAGCCGCAAGACCGTGTTCGCCGCCGGTAGCAAGGCTGACCTGATGAAGCTGGCGCTGGACTGGGCCGTCGTCGGTGACGACGACCCCGTCCCGTTGGCCAAGCGGCCTAGCGTGCACCACATCGGTCAGCTCACTGATGCGGACGCCATCCTCGCTGCCTACGTGGCGGTGATCGTCGACATCGACCGGCGCATCGCTGAACTGTCCGAGGCTCTGGTGGTCGCCGCGGGCATCGACGAACAGGCGCGCGCTCTGCGGGAGCAGACGGTGGCTCAACGGCTGGCTGGCGCGCGCGCCTTCGTCAAGCACCTGGCCAACCACGGTGGGCTCGCCGCCGGCCTCGATCTCGGCGCAGCCGCGGACATCGCATGGGTCCACAGCGACCCGGCCCTGTATCGGTGGCTGGTTTTGGAGCGCCACTGGTCGCGTGAGCGGTTCCGCGCCTGGCTGCAGCGAACTCTAGTCCTGCAACTTCGCGGAGAGGAAAGGCTTTGAACGAACACTCCCTCTCAGGTGGCAGGACCGCTGGAGCGGTGCGCCGAGGAGCCACCGTGGTGCGTGCTGGCGGGCCGTGGACCAAGGCGGGTCCACTCGGTGCTCCGCCACCTGGAAAGCGTGGGGTTCACCGGCGCCCCTCGAGTGGTGGGCTACGACGACCAGGGCTCGAAAACACCCATTGTCACTGGCTCAGACTTCCCGTCTCGGGGTTAAGGTTGGCTGAGGGATCGACCCCTCCCCAGCCCCCCAGTGTCCACCCGGTGCTCGACCTTGCAGGTTCCCAGCTCGCCACACGTCCGACTGACGCACCGCGGCGTGAGTTGTCAGCTCAAGAAGTGTGCTGCCGAACCGGGCGCCTGCAGTCACGGGCTCGGAGACGGTTCGGCCGTCGCTAGAGGTCGGAGAACCCGGCACGTCTGCCCGCCTCCCGTGGCTGTCCCGCACGACCTTCGAGCAAAAGCGACCCAACCGGTCTTGGTCCTGACAGTGCTTACTGCGGCGGTGCCGCGAGCAGCCCGGCCTGGTGCATGAGGGCGAACCGGTCAGGAACACCCCAGTGCTCGACGATCCGACCGTTCGCGAAGCGGCAGACGTCAAAAATAGTCATGGTGACCGCGCGACCAGTGCGCGCGTCAGTTCCTCGTCCCACTGAGCGTGCCCACACCTTGTCCCCATCGACGACCAGATCCTCGACAGTCATCCTGAGGTCTGGCATGTGCTCCCTGGCTTCGCCGATCATGGCCTTCAGTAGTTCCACGCCGCCAGGCAGATCGGGCGCAGCGTACTCGTGCTCCACCGTGTTCTCTCCCGCGAATTCGTCTGCGACCGATAGATCTCCTCCGCCGAACCCGCGCTCGATGACCTGCCGCAGCGCTTCTGAGTTGTTCGTCATCCTCGACTCCTGACCAGGTGCACCGGTAGTGCGCTACAGCGAGTTTGACGGTGCAATAAGGAAGACGTCAACGTCGCTACCGTTCCACGCTCCGGTCGAGAAGGTGACCTCCGTCGACGGAGCAATCGGAGGTCTGTGGATGGTCCTCGGCCGGGTGGCGTGAAGAGACGCACCTTCTCGAGGATGATCTGAAGTCCGTGTAGCTCTGATCAGGACCGGCGTTGGCGCGCTGGTTCGGGAAGGTACGTCCATGCTCAAGATAGTT
>JBBQAB010000002.1:0-4067 GCA_038198385.1 Propionibacteriales bacterium | reverse complement strand
GACCGTCCTCGACGACGACGCAGCGCGCCGTCAGTGACCGTGGTGCGGGGGGACGTCGGCGAGCAGCCGACGTTCCTCAGCGGTCAGCGCCCGGCTTTGGGTGACCGGCGACCGCCCGGCGGGTGCGTGCCGGGCCAGCTCCCGCTGCAGGTCGGCCAGCACGGCCCAGAACTGCGCGGCGCCGATCCCGGCCAGCAGCTCGCGCGGCACGACGTGCCGTGCCGTGGTGGCGGCTGGACGCCGAGTCCCCCCCGGGTCCCGCCCCGGTTCCGCGAGCAGCACCTCCGCCAGCGCCACCACATCCGGTCGTGCCTGCCGCCCCAGTCCGGGCACCTCAGCCCCGGTCACCGCGTACGCGAGGGCCTCGTGCCAGCGCGGCTTCAGCGGCACCCTGGAGCTCTCGGCGCACATGAGCGCCATCGTAGGCCGACGACAGCGCCGTGTGAATCGGCTCACGGGGAAGGCCGGGAATGTCAGTGATATTTGAGCGTTCAACCGATATGACCAACCTCGAGATCTCCCCGGCCGACCTTGACGCGTACGAGTCGGACTTCGATAACCTCGCCATCCCGGCTGAGACGGCGGACCTGCTGTTCCGCACCGCCCAGACCGCGAACAGCTTCACCGACGAGCCCGTCTCCGACGACCAGATGCAGGCGGTCTACGAGCTGGTCAAGTGGGCCCCCACCGCCATGAACACCCAGCCGCTCCGTGTCGTCCTTGTCCGCAGTGAGCAGGCGCGTGCGCAGCTCGGCGAGCTGATGGCGGGCAACAACCAGACCAAGACCCTCGCCGCTCCACTGGTCGCGATCCTGGCCGCCGACCTCGACTTCCACGACGAGCTGCACCGGACCTTCCCCGTCTTCCCGGGCGCCCGGGACGCGTTCGCCGACGAGACGATGCGGGCCCAGAGTGCGAGCTTCAACACCGCCCTGCAGATCGGCTATCTCATCGTCGGGCTGCGGGCCGCCGGTCTGGCCGCGGGTCCGATGGCCGGTTTCGACGCCGACGGCGTCTCGTCCGCCTTCTTCCCCGACGGCCGCCACCGGGCCCTGCTGGTGGTCACCATCGGCCGCCCCGCCGAGGACGCCTTCCGTCCGCGCCAGCCGCGGCTCGACTACGCCGACGTGGTCACGACCGTCTGACCCCGTCGGTCCCGGTGGGTCGCACCTGACCCGCAACAGACACGTCGCCCGCGCCGAGAGAACCTCTCCGCGGGCGACTGTGCGTTCGGGCCCTCGAGCGGGGCCCACCCTGGGTCACGGTCTGGCGGTCTGGCGGTCAGGCGGTCAGCACCGTCCCCGAGCTGATCGTGCCCGGAGCCCCCTCGTCGGCGACCGTGGCCGCTCCGACCACGGTGACGTCCGGCTCGAAGGTCCAATCGCCCTTCACCGTGAGCGCCTGGGCACCCTTGAGCGACGGAGCCCCGGACGGGAAGCGACGCTCGAACGCGGTGATCGTCTTGTAGTGGCTGGGGTCGAGGTCGACCAGAGGGGCCGGGTCGGTGACCCGGGTCAGGCGACCGTCGGCACCCACGTCGTAGACGTCGGAACGCAGCAGCAGCAGGTCGTTCGTCGTCTTCACCGGCAAGAACCGGTCCCGGCCGACACCGATCGCCGTGGCTCCCTCGAACACCTCGACCGCCGCCCCCATCGCGCTCTCGATCTGCACGACGGCCGGCGAGGAGGAGTCCGACGGGTCGACCGTCTTGGCGTTGAGGATCAGCGGCAGGCCCAGCACCGAGTGCCGCTCCTTGAGGGTGCGGGAGAGCACCTCCAGGTCGAACCACAGGTTGTTGGTGTGGAAGTAGGGGTGCCGGTGCTCGTCGGTGAAGAAGTGCATCTCCTCCTTGGCCGTCTGAGCCGTGTCCCGCAGGATCAGCTGCTGGTCGGCCTTGCGGATGGCCAGGTGACCGCCCTTGCGGTCGGCCGGGGTGCGCTCACAGATCTCGGCGGCGTACGGGGCTCCGCTGGCCGCGAACCAGCCCGCGATCTGGGCGTTCGGCGCCGCCCCGAGGTTGTCGGAGTTGGAGACCGAGGCATAGCGGTAGCCCAGGGCGATCAGCCGGTCGAGCACCCCCGAGCCCTCGAGCGCGGTGTAGAGGTCACCATGCCCGGGCGGGCACCACTCCAGGGTCGGGTCGGCCGGCCACTCCACCGGAGTGAGGTCCTCGGTCCGCAGCTTGGGCTCCTGGTTCTGCACGAAGTCCAGCTCCAGGCCGTCCACGGCCAGGTCGTCGTACGGGGCCAGCGCGGCCAAGGTGTCGTCGTGGGTGCGGAAGCTGTTCATGAACATCAGGGGCAGCGGCACCCCGTAGGTCGTCCGGGCGGCGCGGACCTGGTCGACGATGAGGTCCAGAAAGGTCTTCCCGTCGCGGACGGGCAGCAGGGACTTGGCCTGCTCCATCCCCATCGAGGTGCCGAGCCCGCCGTTCAGCTTGATGATCACCGTCTTGGCCAGCGCGGCCTGGGCGTCGGGGTCGGAGACCGTTACGTCGCTCAGCAGGTCGGGGTCGGTCAGCGGCTCGATGCTGTCCTCGGGGATGAACCCCGTGACCCCCTCCTCCAGCTGGTGGTAGTAGTGGGTGAAGACATCGATCGCCTGCTGGTGCACGCCAGCGGCGGTCATCTTCTCCTGCGCCTGTTTCAGACCGAGATCGCTCATGGCCCCGATCCTAGGGAAGACGACACCGGGCCCGATAGCCGGGAAAGGTCGGGGCTACTTCTTCTTGGGCGGAGGCGGGGTCAGCGAGGCCAGCAGGGTGGCGGTCTCGGCGGCCATCGTGGCCTGGGCCGCCGCCCGGTCACCGGTGGGGGTCCCGTCACCGGGCTGGTCACCATAGTCGCCGAACCAGCTGTGCACCGCCCCGGGAATCTGGACGTAGCGGGTGTCGGCAGGCGCGTTGGCCTTGGACGCCTCCACCTTGGCCGGGGTCGAGAGTCCGTCGTGGGCGGCCGAGAGCGAGAGGACCTTCAGGTCGGTGCGCTGCATCGTCGAGGCGGGGTAGGACGCGAAGAAGACGAGGCCCTTCACCTGGGGGTGGGTGTCGGCGTACGAGGCGGCCGAGACCCCGCCCAGGGAGTGGCCGCCGACCGCCCAGTAGGTGATCTCGGGGTGCACGTCGATCACGGTCTGGTCGTGGTCGTTGCTGAGCAGGGAGATGCCGAACGGCTCCTTGAGCACGATCACCAGATAGCCCTGCTCGGCGAGCGGGCGGAGCACGTGCGCGTACGCCCGGGAGTCCACCCGGGCTCCCGGGGTGACGACGAACCCGGTGGTGGGCTTGAGCTCACGACCCTTCGCGTCCTTGGCCGTGGGGGCCATCTCGAACCAGGTGAGGCGGTCCGACACCCGGACGCCGCCCTCGGAGCGCATAGCCGCCAACGCGATGTCGGTCGCACCGAAGGGTCGGCTGTAGGCGAGGACGGAGACCAGCAGCACACCGATCAGCAGAGCGGGCACTGCGAGCACGATCCGGATCCGGGCCCGACGGTGCAGCTGGGCGTCGGTCCGGCGGGCCGGCTCGCCGTCGGCGGCCTCGCGGTCGACGGCAGCTTCGCGGTCAAGTCGGCCGCCCACGGTGAGGCTGCCGATGGACCAGGCCACGGCCACGAAGCCGACGAGCAGAGCGGCGATCCCGGCAACCAGCATGGCCGGGTGCCCGGTGAGGATCGGGCTCCACCGGGTCCAGCCCACCCAGCCGGCCACCCCCACCAGGGCGACCCCGAGGACCAGCCAGACCAGGGCCAGCACCACACGACTGCGGGTCCCCGGCTGCGACATGTCGTGAGTCTAGGGCCCCTACCGGTCGCTCCCCCGACGCCACCGCCGGGCCCAGACGGGCGGTTCCGGCTTCTGCGAGGATAAGGCCCGTGGGCCGAACCTCCTGGTCGCTGGACCGCCGACCCGTACGCCATATCGCCCGACAGTCCGACCGCGGCGACAGCGGAGGCGGCTGGCCGGGCGACATCCCCGCGGTGGCCCAGCTGCTGCGCGAGGGTCTGGAGCTGCCTGCCGGCGTGACCTTCCTGGTCGGGGAAAACGGGTCGGGCAAGTCGACCCTGGTC
>JBBQAB010000001.1:0-3197 GCA_038198385.1 Propionibacteriales bacterium | reverse complement strand
GGCTGAGGATGGACTCAGCCGGCCCCCCGCCACCCGACGAAGGAGCTCACATGACTGCCCTGATGACCCCCTACCTGGCCTTCCGTGGCAACGCCCGGGAAGCGCTGGAGCGCTACCGGGAGATCTTCGGCGGCACGCTGGTGATCTCCACGTTCGGCGAGTTCGGGATGGCCGACACCCCGTTGGCCGACCAGGTGATGCACGGCCAGGTGGAGGCACCGAACGGGTTCGTCCTGATGGCCTCCGACGTCCCCGAGGAGATGGAGCTCACGCCGGGCGCCAACGTCTCGGTCTGCCTGAGCGGCAGTGACGCCGAGGACCTGCGCGGCTTCTTCGCGGGACTGGCCGAGGGCGGAACGGTCTCGACGCCGCTGGAGAAGCAGATGTGGGGCGACGAGTACGGCGCCTGCGTCGACCGGTTCGGCATCAGCTGGATGGCCAACATCGCCGTGCCCCAGGACTAGCGGCGCTCACCGCTCATCGGCGGAGAGTTGTGGCGTAGATCCGGCTTGGACTACCAGGCAGGATCTTCTCCACAACTGCGGAGCTGTGGCCTCAGACCCGCGGACGGGTCATCGAGAGCACGTCCAGGGCGTCGTCGAGCTGGTCCTCGGTCACCGAGCCGTCGGTGACGAAGCCGGACTCGAGCACGACGTCGCGGATGGTCTTGCCCTCCTTGAGCGCGGTCTTGGCCACCTTGGCCGCGTTCTCGTAGCCGATGTACTTGTTGAGCGGGGTGACGATCGCGGGTGAGGACTCGGCCAGGTAGCGGCAGTGCTCTACGTTGGCCACGATGCCGTCGACGCACCGGTCGGCGAACAGGTGGCTGACGTTGGCCAGCAGCCGGATCGACTCGAGCACGTTGCGGGCCATCACCGGCAGCATCACGTTGAGCTCGAAGGCCCCCGCCGCTCCGGAGAAGGTCACGGCGGCGTCGTTGCCGATGACCTGGGCGCAGACCTGGGTCATGGCCTCGCACAGCACCGGGTTCACCTTGCCCGGCATGATCGAGGACCCGGGCTGCAGGTCGGGCAGCTGGATCTCGCCCAGTCCGGCGCGCGGGCCCGAACCCATCCAGCGGATGTCGTTGGCGATCTTGTTGAGGCTGACGGCGACGGTCCGGAGCGCACCGGAGGCCTCGACCAGGCTGTCCCGGGCGCCCTGGGCCTCGAAGTGGTCGCGGGCCTCGGTGAGAGGGAGCCCGGTCTGGCCGGCGACGATCGCGATCACGGCCGCGGAGAAACCGGGCGGGGTGTTGATGCCGGTGCCCACAGCGGTCCCGCCCAGGGGCAGCTCGGCGACCCGGGGCAGCACCGAGCTGATCCGCTGCACGCCGTAGCGGACCTGAGCGGCGTAGCCGCCGAACTCCTGGCCCAGGGTGACCGGGGTGGCGTCCATCAGGTGGGTCCGGCCTGACTTCACCACCTCGGCGAACTCGCTCGACTTGGCCCGGAGGGAGGCGGCCAGGTGCTCCAGGGCCGGGATCAGGCTGTTGGTCAGGCTCTGGGTTGCCGCGATGTGGATCGCGCTCGGGAACACATCGTTGCTGGACTGCGAGGCGTTGACGTGGTCGTTGGGGTGCACGGTCTCGCCCAGCAGCGTGCTGGCGAGCGAGGCGATGACCTCGTTGGTGTTCATGTTGCTGGAGGTGCCCGAGCCGGTCTGGAAGACGTCGATCGGGAACTCACCGTCGTGCTGGTTGGCGGCCACCGCGGCGGCGGCCTCCCCGATGACCCGCGCCTGCTCGGCGGTGATGACCCCCAGCTCGGCGTTGGCGTGGGCTGCGGCCCCCTTGATCCGACCCAGGGCGGAGATCAGCGCCGGGTCGATGGGCAGCCCCGAAATCGGGAAGTTCTCCACCGCGCGCTGGGTCTGCGCCTTCCAGAGGGCCTGGGCGGGGACCCGGACCTCACCCATGGTGTCGTGCTCGGTGCGATAGTCGTCGGCCATGGGGGTCATTCTGGCCTAAGCTCCCGCCGGTTCAGCCGGGCGGTCGGGTGAGGGTGTAGATCGCGTACGTCAGGTCCCGGGTCCCGCGACGGACGGGCAGCAGGTGCTCCGTCACCGACCCGGGCAGGGCGGCCAGGGCGGCGTACAGGTCGGCGGTCGGCCCCTGGCACCAGACGGCGAGGACGCCGCCGGAGGCGAGCCGGTCATATGCCGCGCGCAGCAGGTCCGGGGTGTAGAGCCCCGCGTTGGTCTCGTACAGCAGGAAATCGGGCCCGTTGTCGACGTCGAGCAGGATGGCGTCCCACGGCCCGAGCGGAGCCTGCGTCCCCTGCAGGACGGCGGCCACGTCGCCAGCGTGCAGGCGTACGCGGGGGTCGGCCACCAGCGCGGCCCAGGTCGGGGTCAGGCCCTGGCGGGCCCAGTCGAGGAGGCACTCCTCAAGCTCGACCACGTCGAGGACTGCGACCGTTCCGGCCAGCACCTCGGCGGCGGTGTAGCCCAGCCCGAGACCTCCGACCAGGACGCGGGCTGCACCCCGCCGTCGGGCCAGGGCACCTAGCTCGACCTCGGTGGCGGTCTCGGTGGAGTCCATGGCGAACGCGCCGTTGACCACCAGCTCCTCGACCGTCCCCTCGGGGCTGGTTCGGCGGCGCAGCGCCACCTCACCCCGCGGGCCCTCGTGGCGGGCCAGGGTCTCCACGGTGTCCACCCCGCCATCGTCCCAGAGCGCGAGCCGGGCCGATCCACAACTCACGTGGCAACGTGGCCCGCCGGCCACCGGACCCTGAGCCGGTCTCCGCCCCGCGGAGCGGGTCGGGTGCTAGCCGTGGGCCCCCACTCCGTTGCCGCAGTGAACCGGCTCGGCATAGTGGGGGCGTGGAAACCAGAGCATTCGGAACGACCGGCCTCGACGTCTCGATCCTCGGCCTGGGGGCCGGACAGGTGGGACAGGACTCGGTGAGCGAGGCAGAGGCGGCCGCCCTGCTGAACGGCACGCTGGACGCCGGGGTCACCCTGATCGACACCGCCCGCGGCTACGGCCGCAGCGAGGAGCGGATCGGGCGGCACCTCGCGCACCGGCGGCAGGAGTTCGTGCTGTCCACCAAGGGCGGCTACGACATCGAGGGCACCCGGGACTGGACTCCCGAGAACCTCGTCGCCACCCTGGAGCGCTCGCTCCGGCTGATGCGGACCGACCACGTCGACCTCTTCCATCTGCACTCCTGCCCGGTGGAGGTGCTCGAGCG